>NZ_JBRILT010000027.1:0-63122 GCF_052977065.1 Shewanella sp. 125m-1 | reverse complement strand
AGCCCATCAGCATTAATTACAAAATCAAAATAAATGACGGCATAAATGCCGACCTACAAGGTTAAGCGCTTTACCTATGACCTAGGACCTTTTTTGCACCTAGCACCTGTTTGTTAAACCTAGTACTTTCTTTAAGTAGGTTGGGCTTTAGCCCATCAGCATTAATTACAAAATCAAAATAAATGACGGCATAAATGCCGACCTACAAGGTTAAGCGCTTTACCTAGGTTCTAGATCCTAGGACCTAAAAGCTTTAAATCCCATACTGGTCGCGGTAAGCGCTTACTGATGCAAGCTGCGCTTCCATACCCGTGTTTTCTGACAGGTAGTTAATCAAGTCTTCGAGCTTAATGATAGACACGATGTCACAGCCAAAGTCGCGCTCAACTTCTTGAATCGCAGAAAGCTCGCCCTTACCCTTCTCTTGGCGGTCAAGGGCAATCAGTACGCCCGCAAGTGATGCCTTATGCGCCTGGATGATCTCCATAGACTCACGAATAGCCGTACCAGCAGTAATCACGTCATCAACCAACATTACGCGTCCTTGAAGCTCGCTACCCACTAAGCTGCCACCTTCGCCGTGCTCTTTCTTCTCTTTACGGTTAAAGCAGTAAGGCATATCGATATCGTGATGATCACACAGCGCTACCGCAGTCGTGGTTGCGATTGGAATACCTTTGTAGGCAGGGCCAAATAGCAAGTCATACTCAATACCCGAATCAACCAATGCCGCCGCGTAAAAACGACCTAGACGCGCTAAATCACGGCCCGTGTTAAACAGGCCCGCATTAAAGAAATAAGGGCTAGTGCGGCCTGATTTTAACGTAAATTCGCCAAATCGAAGTACCTGACGCTCTAGGGCAAATTCAATAAACTCACGTTGATAGGCTTTCACAATCTCTCCTTAAAAATGTAGGGGTAATACTCTATGTATTATTTAGTAGTATTTAGTATTAGTTGATTTTTTTTACTTACAAAAAGGACCCCGAAGGGCCCTAATAACAAAAACGATGATTAGCTCAATGACGCTTTCTGGATATCAACGATTTCGCGAATACCGTGCTTAGCCAAATCAAGTAAACTTAATAGCTCTTCATGGCTAAATGGCTCACCTTCAGCTGTTCCCTGGATCTCGATGATCTTACCAGTTTCAGTCATTACCACGTTCATGTCAGTTTCAGCAGCGCTATCTTCGATATATTCTAAATCGCAGATTGGCTCGCCTTTATAAATACCAACACTTACCGCAGCAATAAGGAACTTAAGCGGGTTAGTCTTTAAGATACCTTTACCACGAGCCCAGTTAAGCGCGTCAACTAGTGCAACACATGCGCCCGTAATCGCAGCGGTACGTGTACCACCGTCAGCTTGAATCACATCACAATCGATAACAATGGTGTTTTCGCCTAGTAGCTTCATGTCTACCGCAGCGCGTAGTGAACGACCAATTAGACGTTGAATTTCTTGAGTACGACCAGACTGCTTACCGCGAGCGGCTTCGCGTTGCATACGGCTATGCGTTGAACGTGGCAACATGCCATATTCAGCCGTTACCCAACCTTGACCTTGGCCTTTAAGGAAACGCGGTACGCCTTCTTCAAAACTAGCGGTACACAGCACTTTAGTATCACCGAACTCAACTAAAACCGAACCTTCGGCGTGAGCAGTAAACTGACGAGTAATAGTCACAGGGCGAGACTGTGCTGGAGTTCTGTTGCTTGGGCGCATGATGAATTCCTGTATATAAGGGCATTGGGGTAATTTGGCTGCATATTATAGGGACATGTTAGCCACTATGCTATCTGAATCATAAAACAGAGACCCAAAAAACCTAAGCTCAATCACATTGCCTAAGCCTATTACTTACCGCGGCCTAAAATGCTCGCGAACACCCAATCTCATCGAGTTTGCACGCGTAAAATTAACACTAATACCTGCACCTGCAATTTATTTGAGTATATAATCACTACTCACTTAGACGAACTACACTGGAAATCATCCATGATCCAAAGCATGACAGCCTACGCTCGCATTGAGCACAAAGCAGATTGGGGCACCGCCTCTTGGGAAATCCGTTCAGTTAATCAGCGTTACTTAGAAACCTATTTACGCCTACCAGAACATTTCCGCAGCTTGGAGCCTGTTCTTAGAGATCGTCTACGTAAACGCCTTAACCGCGGTAAAGTCGAAGTCAACCTTCGCTATGACCTAAACGAAAAGAGCGACAGCGAACTACAACTTAACCAAGATCTAGCCAAGCAAATTATCAACGCCGCTAACTGGGTTAAAAACGAAGCTGGCCAAGGCGAGCTTAACGTGGTTGATGTACTGCGCTGGCCAGGTGTGATGTCAGGCTCTGAGCAAGACATGGATGCCTTAGCTAAAGAGTTGTTAGTGGCTTTTGATTCGGCAATCGATCAATTTATCGAAGCCCGTGGCCGTGAAGGTGATGCCATCAACACCATGCTGCAAACCCGTCTTGACCAAATCGTTGAGCAAGTCGCCGTTGTCCGCGGTCACATGCCAACAGTTATGCAATGGCAGCGTGACAAGCTAACTAACCGTTTAGCCGAAATCACCGGTGAACTAGACCCTGCTCGTTTAGAGCAAGAGATGGTACTACTCGCGCAAAAGATGGATGTTGCCGAAGAGATGGACCGTCTTGACGCCCACGTAGCAGAAACTCGCCGTATTCTTAAGAAAGGTGGCGCACAAGGTCGCCGTTTAGACTTTATGATGCAAGAGTTCAACCGTGAGTCAAACACCCTAGCGTCTAAGTCAATCAGCGCAGATGTGACTGCAGCAGCAGTAGAGCTTAAAGTGCTTATCGAGCAGATGCGTGAGCAAATTCAGAACGTGGAATAAGATTTAAGGCTGTTCTACAGCCCAACCTAAATACCGCTTGAAGCCCGTAATTACGCCTGTAATTACGGGCTTTTTTATATTTCAAATACTTTGTACATGTCCGACATTGTCTGCTACTGTCTTGAACAAGTGGTGACCCAAATGGTGACCATAAAGCCTAAAAACTCAAAATAACTAAGGAAATGACCAAAAATCCCTCTTGGTCACCAATTTCGTGGTAACACTATGAATGATAAGCAAATAAAAGCTTTTTTAAAAAGTGGGGCTGTAGAAAGAAAGGCTATAGGCAATGGCTTGTATATTCGTTCTAGAGGAACGGGCGTAGGCTACTGGGAGCTTAGGTACTCCATACATGGTAAACGCAGGAGCATGGCTATAGATGGGGGGACATACCCTCAAATGAGTCTTGCAGATGCAAAAATGACTGCAGCGATACTTATCCATAAAGCTAAACAAGGAATTGACCCGCTAGCTGAGCGTGAAAGAGATAATGATGAAAAGCTCGTTACTGTCGATGACTTATTCGATGACTGGTATCTCCAGATAGCAAAACGACTAAAGCATCCAGAAATACCTAAACGGATGTACACCAAAGAGATTAAGCCAACAATAGGACGATTGAAAATTGCTGATGTGAATGCTCGAGATATTAGAGCAATCATTAGCAAAGTTGCAATCAGCGACCGTCAGACGGTATCGAATAAAACCCTATTCTGTTGCAAACAACTTTTTGATCACGCTTGTAAGCTAGATCTTATTTCTGCAAATCCAGCCAGTGCTTTTAAAGTAGCCGATGCTGGTGGCGTTGAATCTAGCAGGACCAGAAAACTTACATTTAATGAGCTTCAAGCAACATTTAGAGTCTTACGTGAAAATGATCATACCTTCACTAGAGATAACTATTTAGCAATCGCGTTATTAGTCAGTCTCGGTGTTCGCAAGGGAGAACTTATTGCTGCTAAATGGGATGAATTTGATTTCGACAATCTGCAGTGGCATTTACCAACAGAAAGGAGCAAGACAAAAGCCGCAATCACCATACCTCTACCTGAGCAGGTTGTCCCATGGTTTAAAGAGATCCATGTTAAAGCAAACGGTTCAGACTTTGTTTTTCCATCTAGAAGGGTAAGCAAATCGAAAACAGATAAGCCTAAAGGGCACATATCAAGTGACACGCTCAACCATGCTTTAGCCAAACTATTTGGGAAAAAAGTAGATAGTGACAAGGAACCTAATGAAAACCATTTAGGGAATGCAGGCATTGAACATTTTGTTATTCATGACTTAAGACGAACATGCCGAAGTCTATTAGCAGAGATCGGTGTGCCAAATGATATTGGTGAGAGATGTTTAAATCACAAGCGTAAACGCATTGAAGCGGTATATGACCAATATGACTACTTGAAAGAAAGAGCTGAAGCACTGAGCAAGTTAGCTTCAATGATTGCTCCAATGGTCAACAACCAGTCCAACGTAACACCTTTTACAAAACCAGTTCGCATTAGTGTAGGTGAAAAATGAGCTTCGACATAAATTTAGACTGCCAGATTTGGATAGACGATATAGCTAATCACTTAACAGATGGTGAGCTCACTATAAGTAAAATCAATGAGCTTCGAGCGCTCCCGCAAAAAGACCTTACACCTGAAGCCGTCTGTGACCATGTAAAATTATCACTAGAACATATTCAGACTAATCTAGGTATGAGTATCTCAGAAGCAGAAGAACTCGAATCTCTTTCAAGCATTCTGGCTAAAGCAGGGCGCTTTTCACGGGAATTAACCCAAATGAAAGCCAGTTTGCCAGCAGACAGCCACCAGCAACTAGATAATTTAGTAATGACGTTCGGCGTTCTTAATTATGAAATAGGTATACACAACACAGCAGCACAAACTGAGCAGGCAATGAGTCGAGGAGTAAAATCAAAGAAGGACACTACAAAAGGTGCAAATGTAGTTAAAGCAAAAAACAATAAATTTTGCGACGTAACCGTCGCAATAGCTCAAGACTTTTACCAATTGCCTGAACACCAAACAGTCAAGTACGCCTACGTGGCAAGAGCCATTAAGCAACTCATTAGGGACCGTAAAAACATTTCGGTATCAGAAGGGCTAATCAAGAAGCAGATCTTCGAGCATGTGCCAGTGCTAGCAAGAGCTGGTGGGCGACCTGATAAGGAAACTCCATGTAAAGACATAGTGCACGAGCTCATTCTTAGAGACTATTCCAAATTATTTGAATAGTTCTAAGCTATAACTTTAGGAAACCAGGGAGAGTGACTTAGCAGGGGGATATGTTACTCAGCTAAGTCATTTAGGACAAGTATCGCTACCGGATGTTCGCTAACGGCCAAAGCAATCGTGTGAATTTTCGCATCGATTGCCTTTGCTTGTTAAGTTTTCTCGCCAAGTTTGTCAGGGTTCTCTTTAAACTCTGTGGGAGGGATGTACCTAAAATACATCACATCCGCTGGAGTGCCATCTTCTTTTTTGTGCGTGTCAGAATAATGAATCGTCATTTCTTCGTTTTGCACATAATCATCTGGAATTGATACCCCTAAAGAACTCATAATAGCTTCTAACATTCCACGAGGAGTTTGATTCCACACCTGGTATGCCTGCTCAATACTTCTTCCGTTAAATATGGCAGCATCTGGAATCCCTTGGATTTTTTTAAAGGCATCTAACGCGCCATCACTAAAGTAGTAATAATGCTCTTGAAATAATGCTCTATCACTTGAATCAATAACAAGCGCACCTAGATACCCAGTAAAGAGGTCTATTTTCTCTCCACCTTGTGTATCCATAGGTAGGTTTAGATCAGGCCTTCCATTGAAGCCAGCATGTGGATCCTTATGGCAAATATGGCAAAGTGTAATTCCATTTCCCGTCATGAACCTTAGACTTTTCCATAGGCTTTTTCTAATCACATGGTGAGCAGAAAGGCGTTTTTTTGATTTACAAATGACACATCTATTTCCATCTCTCTCTCTGATAAACTGGCTCCACAGTCTCAGACAATAAGTATTGCTTCTTCTATTCACGACTGCCTTTCTTAACCTGCCGTATAGTGTATCTAAATCTGCCATTAGAACTCCATTTCAATGATAAACTTAACGCTTTAGATATTGAGCCGCTGCTTTATCCAGAAAACCTCATAAAGCCCAAAAGATCGTATCAATAATGGCCTTGTTGAACTGCCGCTATAGCTGTGATGATTGCTCAATTGTTGGTGTCGAATCAGCCGTTCTATTAATCAATAGACTACCTTAAGAAAAAACATTTATCATCCTTGATAACAATACGAGACGGCAGTGCTTCTAGCTTTGCCATAGTCCACTAAATTTATCTTCCTGCTAGTAACACTCTTGATCGAACTATTTTGCCATATCGTGTATTTTATAGTCATAGTTTCCCAGTTTTCTACCGCCTCAATAAAACGCAGGTTATTAATCGTTGTTAATAGATCCGTACCAATATCACTTGGAGCTACATAAAACTTTCGATGTTCATGTTCATTTGAATATTCAACATATGTGTGTATATCTTGCCCATACTCAGTCATCTTTAGTTTCAAAAATTCCGCTTGAAAACCATCTGAGTTATATGCGCAGGTAAACCAAATCCGTTGCTCTCTATCAACATCAAAGCCTACTGATGTAGCTGAATAAGGGGAGTTCTCATGATGCTCGTGCTTTAGCACAGACCAATATTCAAAATTAACTCTCTCAGTAGCATCGACATTTGAGGCCAAAGCACTAACTAATAATAAAACCAATGCTTTCATTTTATCTCCCCTTACACTTTTTAAATTGATAATCCTGACCAGGTTCAATCATTAATCATGTTAGATCAATGGCTTTCTGATGAAATTGTCAGTTGTTACTGATCAAAGTAGGAATTCGACATAAACATGCCAAATAAGCATACCCCCCAATAAACTACCCTACCGCTAGCGAAACTATAGTTTCGCTAGCGATTGCTATTTTTCTTCACAAAAAAACCATAGAAGATGCCCTCGAACTGAAAAGGTCAGTTATCCAATTAATCGAGGTAATTATGAGTAAAACAACTGCTACCACAACATTCGAAGATAGGCTTGTCCGTGAGCATGAGCGTAAGTCCATTACTGGAATATCAAGATCCACAGCTTGGACACTTGAACGTAAAAGCCTCTTTCCTAAACGTCGGGAGTTGATCCCTGGTGGGGATGAAATAGCTTGGTCTTTTACGGAGCTTATGGAATGGGTCCACTCTCGTAAAGTGATAAATCTTGGAGAGCATCATGCCAAGTAGGTCGTCAGATCACGACCTAAAGCTTTATATCGAAGACAGTCGAATTATCACTACGCGAGAGCTACTACCGCTCCTAAAGCAAAAGGTATCTAGCTCAATACTGAGTCGCCAGATCAAATCAGGAGAGTTCCCGGCCCCCACTGTAAAAAAGGGAAATGCTCATTGCTGGCTATTCAAAGATATTGCAAAGCTCATTGAGCTTAAAAAATTACCAAGCTAACCAAATAGAGCGCACAACTAACACCCCGAGTTGTGTGCCCAATTTACTTGTCTAAATCAGCGATAAACAAGCTCAAACAAAAAAGCGGTATTTAAATAATATAAACCGCCACATAAATCATAGATGTAGTAAACCAGTAGAGATAAAGCTCATGTCTTTTCTAATCACAAAACACAACTCCCTTCCTTATGTTTACAAAAATCATAGTTACCCAATCATCAAACCCAAGATCAAAGGACACTTTAAAAGACCGTTAAAGAAGATATTCGAATTATGTGGAACCATGCTAGATCGCTATACAAAAGTGTTCGTGGTTCGATTCGATCTACACCCCACTGAGTTCTCGAATTCGAATAAAGATATTGGCTTGTATTTACAAACCGAAAAGAAAAAGCTGCAAAAAGAGTACAAATGCAAAGCGGCCTACTTTTGTACCAGAGAGCAAGTATCCTCACCGATACAGCACTACCACGTTGTTCTCATGCTAAGCGGCCAAAAAATTCAACATCCCAGCAGACTCCTAGACTTACTTGAAAAGTCCTGGACACGGTTTTGTGGAGGAAAATTAGCAAAGGTACCCCACTCCTACGGCACTATGGTCAAAGGCAACAAAGCTTCCATTGACCCAATTGTTTATCGCATTAGCTACTTAACCAAAGAGGACACTAAAGAGCTCAACGGAAGTGCAAGAAACTTCATTTGGAGCAGGCTAAAACCAAAGGGAAGTATAGATAAACATAATGACCTGTTGCTTGTAGACCCACTAGTTACGTTCTTAAAAAATCACAAAAGACACACATTTAAAATAACCAATGATTTAATGGGAAAAATTTATAAAAAGTCTAGCCGAAAACATGGCTGGTTTTCTGAAGAAGATTTACCGATATCGATTTATGACCTGATTAACTCAAGCATTCGAACTCAAACCAAGACTGATACAGGCTTTAACGGCGACACCTAATGACATTGGTATAACACTAACATCACGCAGAACGCTTCAAACTTAAAAAGTATGCAACTAGGGAGGTGGGAAGATGAAAAAGGCTAAAACGATTAAAACAGCTAAACAAAACACTGACTACATCATTGCCCCCAAAACCCGACGTTCACAGTTCCAAAGTAACAACAGCGCAGCTCTCGTTCATGGAGGTTTCTCTAACAAGATACCAAAGGAGTTACTTAGCTCAATTTTAGATAATGATCTTGGCTTTGAGCTAGGGGTGTTAAAAGGGCAACTGTCTAATATCACCCAGCTAGGACAAGAGGTAATAACAAGGTTAATTACTGAAGGGGAAGACTCTGTAGCATTGAGTGTAGTGCTTTCGTGCGCAGATAGAACCGCAAAACTTGTCCCTCAAATCCACAAAGTGCTCGATTCATCGTTTGCCCAAACGGAATCAACTCAAATTATTAAGAGTCGCAATCGCTGGTTAAATAAACTCTATAAAGGAAATTGTTCAGCTAGTGATGTGGCATACCAGTTTGAGGTCCACCAGCTAGGAGAGTTACCTAAGTACGTACAACAGATGCTCTCGAATGAACTGTCAGCACAACAAACCGATACCGATCATGACAACCTAAGTCGTGAGCAAGTACTTGAAAAACTCCAAGACTACAAAACCACTATTGCAGCCGAAGAAGAGCAGATCAAACTGCGCCAGCAGGCGGTATCAAAAGAGAAGCAAAGAATTAACCAGCAGCTTTTTAGTTACTCTGAGTCTAGCGAGGATGAAAATTGAAAAAGCTAAAAACGATCCTAGCAGATCCTCGCTATATAGAACTCTTAGCCATGTTCCAACAAGACTGGGTTAGCTTTGCCTCAGTATTAGTGGGGAAAAGCCCTACCTGGCAACAAAGGCAGATTATCTCGGCAATTCAAAAGCACGGTGCAAGAGTGTCGGTATCTAGCGGTCATGGTACAGGCAAAAGCGATATGACCAGCATTATCATCCTCGCTTTTATCATCTTAAACCCAGAAAGCAGAGTGGTAGTGGTTGCCAATAACGCAGCTCAAGTGCGTAATGTTATTTGGAAGTACCTTAAAATCAATTTCAAAGCTCTCTGCCGTAACATTCCTTGGATAGAGCACTACTTTGGTTTGAACGAACGAGAGTTCTACGCTATCGGTTACAAAGGTATATGGAGCTGCATTGCTAAATCTGCTCGTCAGGGCAATGAAGAAGCATTAGCTGGTGAGCATTGTCATACCTACCTAGTGGTTGTTGATGAAGCCAGTGGTTTATCAGACAAAGCCTTAAACGTATTGAGCTCAGCACTAACCGAAGCCAACAACAATATGTGCTTACTCAGTCAACCAACTCGCACATCAGGCTTCTTTTACGATACTCACCATAGGCTAGCTAAAACAACCGATAACCCTAGCGGGATCTGGGCGGCTATCACCTTAAACTCTGAAGAGTCCCCCCTTGTAACACCCGAGTTTATCGGTGAGAAGTTGATCTCTTACGGTGGGGAAGATTCACCGGAATACCAGATAAAGGTGTTAGGACACTTCCCTGACAATATGGATGGTTACCTGCTTAGCAGAACGGATTGTGAACGAGCAGCAAGAAGTTCACCAACGCTAATTGACGGCCAATGGGGCTGGGTTGCTGCGTGTGATGTCGGAAATGGTAGAGACAAATCAGTAATCAATATCTGCAAGGTATCGCTAGAACCTGCAAATACTCGGCTGGTGGTCTCCCATTCCATTATAGAAATGCGTGCAGATATAGATCCTATAGACTTCGCCTACGAGATAAAAAGGCACATAGAGCCCTATGAGAGCCAAAATATCAGCATTTTAATTGATGGTGATGGCGTTGGCTTCTCAACGGTAAAAATCGCCTTAGAACTCGGTTTAAACGTTCAAGAGGTCCGTTGGGGTAAACCAGTCTTTAATCATGGGGAGAAAAGCCGCTTCATCAACCAACGTGCTTATAGCCACATAATGATGCGCGATGCGATAAAGACCGGACGAATGCAGATTGATAGCTCGGAACTCACTAAAAGCCAGATATCCCGTTTACCTGTCCACCTCAACGAATTAGGCCAATGGGTTGTGTGTGCAAAGAAAGAAATGAGAGAAAAACACAACATCAAATCTCCCGATAGATCCGACACCTATAGCTTCATGTTTTTAGCTAATCCGGAGCCCATATTTTCAAAAGTAACTGAGGCTGAATCTGAACGAGAAAAGGCCGTAAATCAATGGATAAGTTAGAGCATTTCTAAAACTGAACGCGGTGAAACACCGCGCGCGCGTAGCAAACAAAGTCTAAAAGAACAAATTCAAGAGCATTTTAGAGATCAACAGAGTCTTACCTAGAATAAACGGAATCAAAAAATACGGTTGGATACTCCGCTAAAAAAGGTTCAATGTAATGTTTATTATTCTCGAAGAATCCATCTCCGATACGAGCTTCATCTCCCCTAGTCATTACAGTGTCACTCAAGTGCTTGCAAATAGCGCGATCAGCTAGACCTTTCGAATAAAACCAATGCTCCGCATTCGATGATAAGCCAAGTTTCAACGAGCGCTGTAACATTCGAACTTGTTCAGCTTGAGAAGTTAACTCCTCTCTACTTTCCATTAAGTCTGCCACAGCGCCGACTACTAACATAATGTTGTAACTTAATGCACTATCACAAATATCTAATACATTAGATATTGTGATATTACGTTCTTGAGAACCTGCTAAGATTTTATACTCTCGTTCATTTGCTTCATCGAGAATATCTATGTAACTAACTCCAGCTAGCCATTGCTTAGCAATATGTAATCCGGCACCGTCATCGAGCAATTTGCCTAACACTTTACTTTGAGTTACAGCAGTTGCTAATGGCCACAAGATATCAAGCCACTGACCCATTGAGAGTTCTTCAGACAGTCGCTCAATATTCTCTTGAATCCAGTAGTCAATTTTATGCAGTTCAGCTACACCTAACAATGCCTTACCAAATACAACTCTCTTTTCCGGTTCAACGCTGTTTACTGTGACCGCTGCTGCTATAAAAATGGCTTTTAACTTCAGCTTCTCTCCGTCATCTGCCAACGAATAAGCTAATGTATTAGAATAAAGCTCAAGTATTTTATCTTCAGTCAAATCTTCTTCACCCGAAGAGTTTGCTAAAAGATAGCTCTCAATACTTTTAAAGTATTTCTTTCTTGAATCCATTTGAGCCAATAAATCCGATATATCTTGCCCTATAGCAGCCTTGATACTTAACTGAATATATTTTTCTGAATCTTGTATAAACTTTATCGGATCGATATCAAATGGATCATCTTCAAATGGCTTTGCAAGGTTTAGTAAGCTACTTGAACAGTGCTCTGATTGTGCAGGGTCAAGCAAACTTTGCATGTTTCCCCATTGCCATTTCTGGGAAGTACGCCTTCTATCGTAAAGTTCAGTATCCGTGAAAATAATGCTACCTTCGGTGTGCTTACCCGATCGGCCAGCTCTCCCTAATAGGTTATGAAAATCACGAGTAGAAATTCGTTTCTGGCCCTGAAATACACCCGATACTATTAAATATTTTATTGGTAGATTAACACCCTGAGCTAAAGTCGATGTGCACACTACACAACGACCTAAGCCATTTTCCATAGCATACTCTACAGAAATTCGTAGCCCATTAGGCACATTCGTACTGTGAGGCAATACTCCTAACAAGATTGCCTTGGTCATATCTGAAGCATCTCCAAGGTGTTTAGAAGACAACCGTCCTATTTTAGATATTTCATCATGCGATGATACATCTAAGGGAACAAACAGACCTTCAATTCTCTCAGCAGCACTCACAATATTTTTGCAGATACTTTCTACTGTTCTTTTTGTTCCACAAAACACACCGACGGGACCATATTGAGATAACTTCATTCCTAAATATGCAGCTACACTAAACTTGTTATCTTTCTCAGGAAAATACCTTTGCCTACGCTCTCTTCCTCGCTTTGGGATCTCTGTAGCTTCCAGTATCCTAGGAACAAAATACTCTTCTGTATTAAGGCTTAACGGATCTACATAATGAAACTGACCTCGTCTAGTGGTCCAGCTACTAAAAGCTACACTGCGCTCTGTAGCTAAGCATTCTGAACCATTAACAGATACCCCTTCTCCGCCATAAAGCCACTTACCAATCGATTCTGCATTGGAAATGACAGCAGATATTAATACATGTTGGGTATTCGCCTTTAATTTTTGCTTCAGTGACGTTAAAAGTAACTCATATGTTACTCCACGCTGACCAGTATCAAATTGATGCCCTTCGTCATATATGACCAAAGATACTTCATCTGCTAACTCAGGTTTATGCCTCAATAGATAAACAAACTTTTCAGGTGTTGAAACGATAACTGATTGACTAGGTTCTTCTGTCTCAATCGTATCAAATATCTGAGAAAACAATTCAATATCAAAATCATCAATTTGAGGTAAGTCATTCAGTTGGTTAATTAAAACTTTTTCACCTAAAAATGCATGAGACAACGAGCTACTAATCTCTCTACATAATGAACGAAATGGTGCAATTATTACCGCAGTCTTTGCACGCTCTGACAAAAATGCTGAACGAATAATTATCTCAGCTGATTTAGTTTTTCCGGCGCTCGTTGGCAATTGAATTACACCTGATTGACCTCTAAAAACACCAGCATTTGCCAAAAGCTTCTGTGCGGGCCAAAACTCTCTGATGAAGTCATTTTTGCTAACTACTGGTAGCCATTTCATCAGTGACAATCCAGAAGCGGCAGGCAGCAGTTTTCTACTCGAGTTTTCTAATTTACTTTTAATAACGGCGAAAATGACATTGACTAAAAAGAGCTCACGATCTGTACCAGTTGCAGTTATTATTTGATGTAACTTTTCTAAACATTCGAGAATACAGCGTTCAGCACTTTCGATGTATATTTTCTTTACACCATTCTCAGAGAAAATGAATCTTGTTAATCCTCTAATCTCATCAATCGACTCAATATAAGGAATAAGGGGAGTTATGTGTTCGGACCAGGGTTTTACATGATAAAATGCTTCGAAACAGTTCAAGATTTCATCTGCAAAATCATAAATAGGCTGGTCTTTATAGGCACAAAAAACCTTACGATCATCAAAATCATTAGATAACAATTTATCTAACAAAAATTCGATCCCACTGTCCGTAACGGGGTCTCTTACAGCACTAAATTTTGCAGCTAATACTACACTGCTTCCTGGCATTTCAGCTAAATAATAGGATGCTGCCCCAAGAAGTAATAAGTAATATGAGTAGTTTTCTTCCAGCTGAGAACAATCTAATGCATCGAAATACCTAGCTGCATTTCTAACCTCTTGACGCTTGAGTTCTAAGTCTTCAACGTCTTTCAAGGAGAGTTCATTTTTATTAAATAAATAACAAAAATCACCTAGAATACCAAATGTCATTGTTAGGAGCTTTTGAGGAGGTATAAGAATAGGAATATGATCTTCTTCCCTGAGTTGAAACTCATACATTTTGGCTTTCGCCTTTGTTATAGCTAGAAGTTTATTAGACTTAGATTCAAATTTCATTCGCGGCCCTCTCATAAAGCTTATGGGCTAAATCCATTAAACTAGGGCCCTTAATCGCAATTAGTTCAAGGGAGTCTTTATTTGGGTGAGCTTCAGCATTAGCTTCTGACATTTTTGCTGTATCGTAAGCAAGATCGGTACATACAGCCGCAGCACCAAACCTACGTTTATAAGGTGACTCCACTGAGTTTTGAAAGCGTGAAACTAGCTGAACTCCAGGCATATCTTGCTTATCTAACATCCGCTGCTTTATACCATTCAAAGATTCTGCAATTCTGAACTCATCTTTCTTTGAATCTTCAATTGCCACTTGAAGCATTGCTTTATATCCCGGACTCAGTTTAGCCTTAACTTCATATACTAATAGCTCATCATTTCTGTCATTAATTGCATCTTGTTTAAACGCTAAAACATCAGACCCTTTCGTTGACTCATTTGGCACCCCTTTTCGGTCATACCGTGTTCTTGGTACGCAATATCCACACATAAACTCTAGATAATCAGCCACGAGAATTTCAGCAAAATCTCCAGCTCGAATACTTGGTCCAGGGGCCTTAGTTTTACAGGGAAACTTCATAGCAACTAAATAATCTGAATTACTTTGATCTGGTGCCCTCAGGAATTCAATATGAGAATCAGCACAATAATGATTACGAAAATGTTTAGCCCAAGCGCTCATTACTTCATCATTTTCAGTATCACATGAAAAAGTAAAAACCTTAGCCTGCCTCCCGCACTCAGTAGTAATAACATCACGAGTTTCCTCTAACCATTGAAGGTGTTGATTTGTCCAGGGTGCTTCAACAGCCATCTTAATAATGTCCTTCAATGTAACTGTATGCCTTTGCGAACAGTTCTTTATCTTTTCCTAAGCCAAACTGTGCCAACGTTAGTAGTAAAGCCTTTTGAATCTCTCTTGGGCCACTGTTGGACGTTTGCCAGCCCTTAAAACGCTTGGCTTTTACTATCTTGTCTATCTGCTCAACCACATCGCCAATGAGCTTTGGCGTGCTCTCTGGACGAGTGTGTAAGAACAACTTAGTTAGTGCCTGTTTGTTGTCTTCTTGAGTGACAGGTGAATCACCCGTTTCACGCTCTGCTTGCACTGTGTCTTTTGCTGCATCCAGCAAGCCCTTCAACCAATCTATGGCCTTGATAACACCAGCTTCATAGGCATCACGTAATTTCTCTAACCGTTCACCGAGTGCAACGAAAGTAGGGTTGCCACTACCACGTAGACGACCCATTAGGTCAATTTCTAACTGACTTGCTCGCTTCTCTTGCTCTTTTTCTGTCAGCGTAAAAACAGCGTGCTCATCCATAATCAACTCATCGATATCATCTCGAATGCGATTGATGTCTGTGTGCTGGTGGATCATTTTGATCGTTTCAGGGCCTAATGCCGCCCATACTAACGAGCCTGTTTGCCCTACAGGGCGCACTGATTCATAGATTTGCGCTAACCACTTATAGTCAATTCGATAAGGCATTAAGAATGCATCTGGATTAATCGCAGACCATAATTTTGCAAGCACACCAAAAGCAGCGGCGAACTCATCGCGTTTAATGTTGGTTGGTAAACATGCTTGAGCAGCTATGATGCCGTCAAAACCTTCTAGGGTTCTATCCACATTGGGGAAGAAGCTTAAACACTTATCAAGCTGTGCAGGCAGCAACTCTTTAAAGGCTTCAATACCTTCGACGACACCTTCAATCTCTTCAGGATCGTAAGCTAGAGCCGTGCGTAGATTTTCAAACACGCCAAGGTAGTCAATGATAAGGCCCATCTGCTTACTAACATTGTCAGTCTCGTACAAACGGTTAGTACGACACATCGCCTGTAGCAAGGTGTGATCACGCAGTGGCTTATCTAAATACATGCAGTAACAGATAGGCGCATCAAAACCGGTGAGCAGCTTGGCGGTAACAATCAACAATTGAAGCGGTTGTTTCGGATCTTTATAGTCCTCAATCAGCCCCTTCTGTTTTTGCTCATCACCATCAATTTCTTGCCAGCGTTCAAAATCTTGCTCTTGGATTGGAAGTTCAAGATCTTGCTTCCACTTGCGCCAATCTTTGTTTAACTTGCCCTCTCTGGCGGGATCTGGGTCCTTAATAGGCGCTTGATCGACGTTCATCACCACTTCTACGGCATCGAAACCTAGCTTTTCACCCAGCAAGTAATACATCTGTACACAAGCATCACGGTCATAAACTACAACCATGCCTTTCATCTGCTTAGGTTTTACATGGCTAACAAAGTGCTTGGCGATATCTTCACTCACCGCAGCCATGCGTTTTGGCGCTTTTAGCATGATAGCCAATCTACCTGCGCGTTTAGACAAAGCAATCTTCTCGTCTTTGTCTAAATCATTAGCTGTCACCATTTCCTCGAACGCTTCATCGATGGCTGCGCGATCTACACGTAACTCGGCCAAACGCGGTTCAAACTTCACCGCATTGGTCGCTTTATCGCGAATAGACTGCTTATAGCTATAGCGGTTCATATACCGACCTTCGTCTTCTTCAGCACCAAAGAGTTTGAAAGTGTTTCGGTCGATACCCGATATAGGCGTACCCGTTAAACCATAAAAATGTGCATTCGGCAGTGCCCAACGCATTTTATCGCCTAATGAACCTTCTTGAGTACGATGCGCCTCATCCACCAGCACAATTATATTGTCACGGTTATTCAAACCGTCCGGATTATTATCGTCCATTACGACATCTTGAAACTTAAAGACAGTGGTGATCAAAATGCCGCGACTATCTTGTTCAATATGGGCGCCAAGCTTTTTACAGCTTTTCACCTTGATGAGGTTTTTAATATCAGCTCCGCCAAAGGTTTCACTAATTTGGCTATCGAGATTGCGACGGTCGACCACTATCAGTACAGTCGGATTTTTTAGGTCATTATCTGCTCGAAGCATTCGCGCGGCATAAAGCATCAAAAGTGATTTACCTGAACCTTGGAAGTGCCAGATAAGTCCCTTTTTGGGATAACCTTTTTTAACTCGCTCGACGATTTGTTTTGCCGTTTCAAACTGTGGATAACGGGGCAGAATTTTAATACGTTTAGGTGGCGTGTCTTTACCTGTTTTCACAGTCGAGAACAGCGCGAATGACTCTAGCATTTGCAGTAAGGTTGCAGGGTTTAACAAACCTTCACAGCTATCGAGTACAGTTGCTAGGCTAGCTGGAATTTCATCTCGCTGATCCGTTTTATGCCATGGGCCCCAGTCTTTAACTCGTGCATTAATCGCACCATAAGCAAATGTCTTACCTTCTGAGGCGAAGCATAGAAGGTTTGGTACAAAGAAGGGCTCAACGTTTTTCCAGTAGTGCTTAGTACTGCCCATGAAGTCAGCGGCGCCATCTTGCCAGGTAACACTTGGCCTAGTTGCTGATTTCACTTCCCCTACCACCAGCGGAATACCATTCACATACAGTACGATATCAAAGAACACTTCTGTTGCTGCTATAAAGTGGACCTGCTGTGCGACCACAAAATGGTTGCGCTCAATATTATTGAAATCAATCAGGTTGATAGTGATATGGTCACCGTTCTCACCAAACGGGAGACTTTTTTCTGCCATTAACCATTCGTGAAAATTCTCGTTCGCTTTCACCAACCCAGTATGTTTAGCTTCATGCATCAAGCCACGAATTTTATAGATCACTTCATCGGCATAATCTGGATTTTTACCAATATCAGGGTTTAACGAACAAAGCGCGTCTTTAAGCCAGGTATCGACGAAGATATCGTGAGCTTGCTTAGGTAAGTCCTCACCATGGCAATAGTTCCACTTAACACCGCTTAAGCCCTTTAAACGATCAATAATTCCATTTTCTGTGACGGTTTGTTCATTAAACATAATTTTAGCCTACATAATTTTCTAAAATTGCTTTTCGCATTGTTAACAAATTTTTCTTATAGTTCTCTTCTTTGATGATTGTTTGTTGTAACTCTCTTAATGGCTTTGCAATCTTTGTTTGAATGCTCAGGTTTGGCATTGGGATTCTCAACTCCTTTAGGTTCTTCAAACTGATTCCAGCTTTTGCACCTCCATCATTTAAAGAACCTAATAGTCTCTGTCCAAACTTCGAAGACAACATAAATGCCAAATAATCTGAATTGATAGTTTTATCGGGACGTAGCAACGCTATGTGCTGATTTACATAGGCAGTTTCAACGCCTTTTTCAATGAGAGATACCAATCCTAAGTCTGCTGTTATAGAAACTAAAACATCACCATTTTGAACTTTAGTCCGTGCACCTTCAGAGTTTTTTGAAGGTAACTTTACATATTTGGTATCAGATAAATCAAGATTAATTCTTCCACGGGTCATGTTAGTTATTCGTAAAAACAAGTCACCCTCATTGCCACAGAATTTCGACCATCCCCTCGAGCCACTAGTTACAAATGCTGTAACATCGCCAATTTTCTTATAATCCTTTATGTATGAAAATTGTTTTTCTAGTGCCGCTTTCAAGCTAAGTGATGACAGAATAAACCCGTCAAGCTTCACCTGGTTAGAAAGCAGTTTATTATATACATTTACAATTTTTTCTTGATCTTGAAATGAAGGAATTTTAAATTTTTGCTCACATAATACCTTCCATTTAATAGTTGGAGACAAAGACCCTTCAGAAACAGCTACAGCCCTATCCATGAATGAATCTGACTGCATAAAAATCGGCAAGAACTCTGGTATGACGTTGTCAGAGTTTGCTTCAAGCACCATAGCATGCGCAGAGCAAATACAATCCCAGTCCGCAACAGCAACCTTTCGCTGATAAGCGCGACGCTTGCCAAAAATAATCTGTCCTTTCTTTACTAATAGTTTTTGACCTGTAACGTCACTAGGAACACCATGACGCTTAATCTTCAAATTATCAGGATCTAAGTGCTCCAACCCTACATAAATTTGTAGCTCGGTCTCTGTAGGTTCTACACGTTTAGAAATTTGATTGGCAATATTGGCAAACTTCACCATTTTACAACCTTCAGGAAGTCGTGTTGTCATTTACTGCTCACCTTGCTCTCTTCGATTGTATAGCCAAGTTTGACAAGGCTCTCAAATAACTTATTAGTTTGTGTTTTCAGCTGAACACGACTTACTTTCCAAGTTTCAATTGCGTGTTCGGTGTCATGAGCTTCTTCGTTATTTTTAACTCGAACATAGAGCGGAATAGATAAGTTATGCAGATTTTCTCTGATAGTGTTTAAATCTACCAGCGCAGTGATATCACTTTGATTCCCTGGCTTGAAATATGCTTCTGCCAATACATCCAGATCACTTTCAGATAAGTGACTATGGGCACGTTCACGAGTAACATGTTCTATGCCATTAATGAATAAAATCTTGTTCTTTCGCTCTGCGGGTTTATTACAATTAAGCACCACCACACAAGACTCCATTGGCGAGTTATAGAACAGATTTGGACCAAGACCGATCACCGCTTCGATAATGTCAGATTCGATAACCTGCTTACGAATTGCTAGCTCAGAATCCCGGAACAAGACACCATGTGGCCAAAGCATTGCCGCACGACCAGTTTCCGGTTTCAAGCTTTTGATGATGTGAGTGTAAAAACCGTAATCGGCACAGCCTTGTGGTGGCACACCGTACATGTTGCGACCATACGGATCGCTGGCAAACTTTTCCCTGTTCCATTTTTTAATCGAGTACGGCGGATTGGCAAAAATCACATCAAACTGTTTAAGCTGGTCGTTTTCAATAAACTTAGGGTCACCTAACGTATCACCACGCATGACATCGAACTCTTCAATATCATGCAGGAACATATTCATACGAGCGATTGCTGATGTCAGCAGGTTAACTTCTTGACCATGTAAATGAACCGATCTCCACTCTTCACCTTGCGAACGTAAATCCATTACTGCGTTAAGCAACATCCCCCCTGTACCGCAAGTTGGGTCATAAGCCGTTTCACCAGGCTTAAGCTGCATGATGCGAGTCATCAAATGCACTACGGTTCGGTTGGTATAGAACTCTGCAGCTGTATGACCGGAATCATCAGCGAATTTCTTGATTAAATATTCGTAGGCTTCACCCAAATCATCTTGAGCTACCGATTTAATACCTAGCGGTATTTTACTAAAGTGCTGAATAAGATCAGCGAGTAGGTGATCCGGCAAACGCTCTTTATTGGTCCACTGCGCATCACCAAACACACCATGCAAACGCTCGTTCTTTGCTTCAATCAAACGCAGCGCATTTTGGATTGCTTCACCAATGTCTTTACTGGTGTTGCGTACTTTTTCCCAACTTGCTTCTTCAGGGATATCGAAACGGTGGAACATAGCCATAGCAGCGTATTCCGCATCGCCTTCATGCAACTCTAGCGCTTCGTTGTACTCTTCTAAGTAAACATCTGACAGGCGCTTAAAGAAAAGCAGAGGAAATACAAACTGCTTATAGTCTGAGGCATCGATTTGCCCACGCAGAAACTCCGCAGCGCCCCAAAGCAAATCTTCTAATTTATTCTTGTTCATAGTTCAAAGCCCTCTTTGATCAACAAGGCTTCAAGATCTTGTTCAGCTACTTCTAATGCCGCTAACTTTTGTTGAAAGTCTGTTAAGGCCTCTTCAACAGTTATCGTTTCTTCTTCCAAAGGTTTTTGCACATAACGTGCAATATTCAAGTTGAAGTCATTTTCTTCAATCTCTTTATGTGGCACCCAACGAGCGACACCTTCAATATCATCGGCTGCTGGACCTTCAGTGCGCATCTGCTGATAGATATCGTAAATGTCGTCAGCTTGTGTTTCTGACAAGGTGTTTTGAGCACGACCTTTGGTGTAAATCTCTTCGGCATTAACGATCAATACATGGTCTTTATGGGCTTCAGGTCTAGCTTTACGCAATACCAGAATACAAGCAGGAATACCTGTACCGTAGAACAGGTTGGAAGCAACACCAATTACTGCAACAATGCGGTTTTCTTTAAGTAGTTTTTCACGGATCTTACCTTCGGCCCCACTGCGGAAAAGTACACCATGAGGTAATACAACAGTCATGCGGCCTTTATCATTCAATGAGGCAAACATATGTTGCACCCAAGCAAAGTCACCATTGGTTTTAGGCGCTAAACCGAACCCAGCACGGCCATATGGATCACTTGTCCAATAATCGTAGCCCCACTCTTTTAGGCTGAATGGCGGGTTAGCGACTACACAATCAAACTTTTCAAGCTGATCATCTTGAATAAACTTTGGGTCACGAAGGGTATCACCACGAACGATTTCAAAGTCTTCTTGCCCATGTAGGAACAAGTTCATGCGAGCGATAGCTTCGGTAGTTAAGTTTTTCTCTTGACCTTTAATCTTCAGAAGACGCGGATCACCGCCGTTCTCTTTCACGTGATGAATGGTTTCAAGTAGCATACCGCCAGTACCACAAGCTGGATCATATATGCTCTCGCTAGCTTGTGGGTCGAGGATATTAACCATAAGGCGAACGATGGTACGCGGTGTATAGAACTCACCCGCTTTCTTATTCGCTTTATCGGCAAAACGTTTAATCAAGTATTCATAAGCGCGGCCCATGTCATCATCACGCACACTCGATACCCCAAGGTTTACTTGGTTAAAGTGATTTAGCAATGTTGATAGGAGTTCGTCAGAGAGGCGGTCTTTATTGGTCCAACTTGCATCGCCAAAAATACCATGCAGTTGTGGGTTAGCCAGCTCTATACCACGGAAAGAGTCCTTCAGCGCTTGACCGATATCTTTAGTATCAGCAAACACATCTCTCCAATGGCATGCTGGTGGAATTTGAATGCGGTGGAACATGTCGCCTTTAGCAAGCTCTTCATCACCCACTTGCTCCATCGCATCTGCAAACTCTTCGTCGTAAACATCACAAATACGCTTAAAGAACAGGATAGGAAAAATATAGGTTTTGTAGTCTGATGCATCGATTGGGCCCGTGATTATATGGGCCGCATGCCAAAGGTGCGCTTCTAAGTCTTTGAGAGTAATGAGGGTCATGTAAATCCAAGTAAACTAAGGTACTTTATCTGCTTGGAGTTTACACTATTTGGGCAAATGGTTAAGCGATTTGGTTCTAACAAATGTTAGAACCAAAATTAGATATTTAAACGATGATGCTATTGAATATGAGGTGGTAAATCAAAGGTCTTACACTCAATTGGCGAGCTTGTTGAATCCATTTTCTCAATTAGCGGTACAAACTGCCTATTAGCCTTTAAATAAGTCAATATGAGTATCGCGTCATAACGATCAACTCCAACATTTTTTAAGTCATCTTCAATATCATAAAAACCTTGAAAGTCAGCAAACCGCTTCTTATCACGAAAAATCGATTCCAATATCCTTGAGGTTGCTAGCACTTGTTTTTGCGTGATTTGTGGCCTGAATTGTGCGTCAACTTGTGCTGGATATGCATTAATACCATATACATCAGTAATGACCTTAGGTTCAAATTCATTAAGATAAGCAAAAATATGCGCAGGGCTATCGCCTATGTAAACAAGGCTATCAGAGGTGTTCATGGCAGTAAAAAATACATTCCCATTTCTAGCTGCAACTCTCATTTGTACATTCATAGCTTTTGAATTTCCCATTAATGATGGTGAATAAAACAACTGAGCATAACCACGTACGCTTAAGAACAAAGGTACAGGAAGAGTTTTTTCTAGTCACTGGGTACCTGCCAAACACTATAGCTATTATTTAAATTTGCAAGAGGGTTCAAAAGGCAAGAACCTACGAATAGCCAAATTTTCAAGCTGCTGATATAATTGCATTTAATAGGGGTGTTATGCTTCTTGGTAAATCGACTTTTTAACCCCTTCCAGTGTATTCGGTCACACTCCTTAATAGTAAACAAGAAACATAATCCTTCATCAAATTACCGTCGCCAAAATGCAGGAAGCCTTTAATTTACAGTAAGAGTAACTTTAGCCATGCACTCAACGAAGAGCATAGGCTTGCGCTAATGCTGTTCAAATTTAACTAGAGCTATAGGAAAAAATATCATGGCAAAAAGTAATAACGGACAATCTGGAAATGGCGGAGCCAAAAGTGGCGGACGTGGACCTTCAACTCATCCTGGCCCAGGTGGTAACTGGCCCGCGACAACAGGTAATAAATCAGGTGGCGGTAGAGGTAATGCTGAGCCAAAAGGCAAGTAATTTTTCTACGAATAAGGTAGCTTTATTTGAAGCTACCTTTCCCAAAACAACACGGAATTGTTGATCATGCCAAAACCACAGTTACCCAGTATCGGAGACATCACCAAAGCTTTATTTGATCATGCTGGAGTGTTGCCACAAAAAAATGATGATTCAACAGTTGTTGGTGATGAAAAAACAAAGAAGAAAATCCAAACACAGCTTCGTCGCTTAGCAAAGGAAGAGAGTGAATTAGAAAAAAATCTAACCAATTTACTCGAGTTATTGGCTGAACTTATATTTAAAGCAACTGACGACTTAAGAGTCACCTACGCATGCATGGCTTCAGTAGAAGATGTACTAACCCAGTATCTTGATTTAGTAAGAGGTGATGGAACCTTTCTATCAAAATCAGAGTCTGTTAAATGGCTGATTAAAACTAAACTACTTGACCGAACAATCCTCTCGTATCAAAAGAACACCCTAAAATACAATGTATCAGCATCTAATCTTTTAAACCCTTCTGACTGCTATTGGTGGCTTCCGGATTTTACAGAGAAATTTATTCAATGGCCTATAGCCAAAGCCATGAACTGGATCTATTCCGTTTGTGAAACTAATCAAACACATTTCCATTTCCCGGACTTCGGTTCGACTGACAATTACCGTTTGTCGCAAAACCTTGAGAATGCTTCCCGTTGGGCAACAGGAAAGAATTTACCTAGCTGGCCAAGTTTATTACAAAACCTTACTGCCTCTGTATCTGCAATGGAGGCAACAACATCTAGTCAATATAAGAGAACTGTTGATAGCGACACTCTGCGCAGCTTTAAGGCTACATTATTTATTGCTCGGTTTTCTACATCGGTATTCACTGAGTTAGAGCGGCAATTTGGAAGAGACTTTGTTATAGACATAACTATGCATCTTAGAAGGCAGGATCGCAGGTTAGGCAAAGTTCACCGTAGTTTTAAAGCTAGTTTATCAAAAGCTATAGATTCCAGTGAGATCCGTAATCCAGCGATTATTGACAGAGTCTGGTTCGATAAAACACAAAAATTTTGGGAGCTGACATCAGAACAATTGATGCAAGGCTCAAAATCCATAGACCTTAGGTTCAGGGAAAAATATAACAGTGGATTCAATCCAGCTGATATAAAGTTCTTCTTACAAAGAATTCAACCATTTTTCTTATCACCTTTACTTGAGGAGGCTCGAGAAAAGACGATCGCGATGGCTCCTCCTTTGTTTTTAGAACTATTACTTGAAGGGTTAAGGCTTCGTAAGGATCCTAAAGTCAACGTAGAAAAAATAGGACAGTTTACGAAACAGGTAACTGAAGCAAACCTAGACTGTTATCTGAGTTGGGTGGGCAACTGGGTATGGGCAACATATTATTATCGACGAGAAGAGCACACTCTTGCTCTACCGCACTACTCGAAGGCCTTTCAAGAGGCTAAATACTGCGGTGGTCAAGACCAATATCTTTTAGTCAACCAATATATAGAATCTTGTGCTAAAAACAGGCTTTGGCGTGATTTTAAAAAAGGCATAGCATGGGCTAATTACCTAGGTATTAAAGTACGTTGGTATCGAGGCTTAGATGAATCAGAAGACCGCCTTAAGACTACTTATGAAATGCTCCACATGGCAAGGTATGCGCAAGTTTAGCAAGCCAGCTGTTACAGATATTAGTTAAGAACCTACTCTACAGTGTGAAACATGTTAAATAGGGCGATTCACAATAGGTGACTAAGCTAAATACCCGTTATCTAATAGAGTTAACAAATAATAAGTGGTGACCATATTGGTGACCAAACTCAAAACACGAATACCAACATAGCACCTAAGATATTGTATTTATTTAATTAGGCTATTTTAGGCTACATTCAAATTCAGAACGTGGAATAAGCTTTCTACGTTTGGAGAAGCCGCTTTAAAAAATAAGTAGAGCCCAGTTTACCGCTGGGCTTTTGTTTTGCTTTAGTCTGTCTTTATGGGATGTCAGCTCAGCATATGTCGATACTATCGACATATGCACTCAGCACTCGTAAATCATGTCGATAAAACCTGATTTTAACGACATAAAACTAACGAACCTTAAAGTCTGGTGATAACGTTTGCCAATGACTTTGCAAAGCGTCTTTATGCTCATCTAGCATAGGCAGTGCTTCGAGCATCTCTGGCCACATAGAGCGAGCCTTCTCTATCGTATCGAGAAGGTGTGGTTTAATTGCAACCCATGGAACACCTACCGTATTTGACCATTTCTCAAAATGCTGCAACGTCATTTCATACCACTGTTTTGACTTGACCATATTCAAAGCTAGGCTGTCATCTTGTATGTAAGGAGCTGTGAATACCACATCATAGAGCGGTGACAAACGAGGAGAACGTTGATCTTGGTAGATGATGGTCCAATTCTTAAGGTGAGCATCACCATTACCTAACAGTATATTAATCAGTAATCTTCTCGCCATTTGCTGTATATCACCCAAGCGATCATTACTTGTACGGAATAGTACCTGCCCTAATTGTTCATAGTTAACTTTCTGATATTTATCTGTAGGATATAGGCCAAAAATTTGAGCAAAGTCTTCTGTATGCACTCGCCCTTCATGAGTACGATCAAAACGTTTTATACCATAAGCGTATGTTTCATCGGGGAGTCTGATATTTGGTAATCCCTCTAACTCATTGAGTTTGATTAAGCGTATATCTGGGATTTTTGCGCCTGCAGCTTCGGCTAACTTCATACAGGTATATTCATTGACAGACACACCTTTATGCACCGTTGAAGGCGTTTTAATAATCCACATATCTTCAGAGATTTCCTGATCAATGTGATAGCGACCATCTACATGAGAAGATGAGAATTTCATCTGTACACCAGCAAGCGAAAATTTAGTATCTGCATGTTTAACGTTAATCTGCTGTGGTTCGGTCACTAAACGTTGTTCTAATGCCCAAATTGGCATATTACCTGCTCTGATAGGCGTCGCCACCAATGCACCAGGCAAATTAGTCCCCAAATAGGCCAAAATCGAGAACTCGTTATTTACGTGACATTGAAGTGCTTTCGCCACAATATCTCTTAAGATCCCTTCTGGTAATAAATTAGATAATACAGGTGGTATTTTTTCACTGCGGATTTGAGGCTTAGAAAAATAACTAGGATCTTGAAGCTGTCTAAGTGTAAGCACCGGTCTTTCATGCTTGGGCATTGCAATATATTCAGGGTTAAAACTAAGTATGTTCTTTCCGCCAGCATAATGAGCAACAACGCCAATATCGACACCGTGTAGCTGAATTTTCAATCCTTCTACTTGCTCTGTTTGTTTGCTCATTTCTGATCCTCAGATCCAAACCAAAACCCTAAATCATCCGAATCATCTTCTAGCGATTCAACACTAGCATCACTTGAAGCGACTTCTAATCTAGGTTGATCAATATTGCTTCCCTTAGGGGTAATAGATAATTCCATATTTAAGCCATCTAGAACACGTAATAGAGTAGACAACTTCATATCGCTACCCGCTTCGATACGCTGATATTGCTGCTGCTTCATACCGATACGCATATACATATCTTTTTGTTCCATCTGGAGCTGTTTACGTCGAGATGAAAGTAGTTTGGAAATTTGCTCAATCGTCATCACACCCAACCTCAAACAATAGAAAAGTTGTACACAAACATATAAACAACATATTAGTTGTAAAGTCAGCTATAAACAACTTATCTGATGTTTTAAGCCATCAATACAACTTAATAGTTGTAAATATATTTTAAGGGATCGATAGCCAGAGCTCTACAAACAGATCCAGAACGTAGAGTAACTGCTTCTGAGCTTGTGAAAATCGTTGTAAAAGACAAGCAGTAAAATATAAGTAGATCCCAGTTAAATGCTAGGCTTTTTGTTGTCTGAAAATCAGTATGAATGATTCCGTTGATAAGTTTGATCGCCGCTACTTATTTCTATTAATCAATTCGGTTACTCTTAGCTAACTTCAAATGATAAAAGCATTTTTCATGAATCAAACCGGCATATATGAGCAACTGATAACTCAGTTAGTCGAACAGAAATTAGATCGAAAAGCTTTCTATGTTGGCGAACGTTCATTAGAAAATGGCGAAGCAGCCTCTTGGCTCTCTCGCTTTTTAACTCGAATCATCGAAATAGCGATAGACTCTGTGCCTAATGGCAATGATCGCGTTTTTGAGCAAATAGGTTTAGCCAATAAAGTCATCGAATGGCTTAGCGCTAATATTGATGATAGTGAGCTAATTACCGAAAACCTAATTGATACCCAAGGCAAGATTCTGACTGCATTGCTCGACAAGCAAAATCCAATATCGTCAGATTTCCCAAAGTATATTGACGGCATCATGCCACTAACTGGACTCACTCAAAGCGAGTTATTCTGTGGGAGCAATGCAGGCGTATCTCTTGAAACCGAAATTAAACGTGAAATTCAGTCATCCGATAAGATCTATTGGTTAGTCTCATTTATTAAATGGGCTGGGATCAGGATCTTTAAAAAGGAACTAGAAGAATTTACTCGCAGCGGTAAGCAGTTAAAAGTTATCACTACCTCCTATATGGGAGCGACTGATGCTAAGGCCGTTGAATTCTTAGCATCTTTGCCAAATACGGAAGTAAAGCTGAGCTACAATACCAACAGAGAACGCTTACACGCAAAATCCTATCTATTTATGCGTAACTCGAGATTTCATACTGGTTATATCGGTTCATCCAACCTGTCACACTCAGCTTTAACCAGTGGATTAGAGTGGAACTTAAAGATCACCTCGCAAGAGATCCCACATATTATTGAAAAATCTCTCAGTACATTTGAAACCTACTGGGAATCGCCTGATTTCGAATATTTTGATGGTAAGACCCAAAGCAAAGAGCGCTTAATCAGTGCATTACAAAAAGCGAAAGGAACATACGACACAGCTGAACCTAGCTTTTACTTTGACATCAACCCCCACTCCCATCAGCGAGCCATCTTAGACAAACTAAAAGTTGAACGTGAGTTACACGGTAGATATAGAAACCTCGTTGTAGCGGCTACTGGAACAGGTAAAACAATTATTTCCGCTTTTGATTTCGCTGAATTTTATGAGGCTAATCCTGAAGCTAAGTTTTTATTTCTAGCTCATAGAGAGGAAATTTTAAAACAAGCGAGAAGTGCATATCGCGGTGTTTTAAAAAGTAACCAGTTCGGCGAACTGCTAGTAGGACAACATAAACCGCAAAGATTTAGTCAATTGTTTGCGTCAATCCAAAGCTTGAACAATCAACTAGCGACGATTCAATTAACCGAAGATTACTTTGACTACATTGTGATTGATGAAGTCCATCATATTGCAGCAAGCAGTTACCGTGCGATTCTAAAACACTTTACACCACAAATATTACTCGGTTTAACAGCCACACCAGAGCGCCATGATGGCGCCGATATTCTGAAAGATTTCTGCAATGTCATTGCAGCTGAAATCAGATTGCCAGAAGCCATTAATCAGCGTCACTTATCACCGTTCCAATACTTTGCTGTTGATGATGACACCGATCTCACAAATATTTCATGGGCTAAAGGCCGCTATGATATAGCTGAACTGACCAAGCTCTATACATACAATGACCAAAGGGTCTTTCGAATACTGCAAAGCTTAGAAGAAATTGTCACAGACATATCGCAGATGCGCGCATTGGCGTTTTGCGTAAGCAAAGATCACGCTAACTTCATGGCGCAAAAGTTCACTTTAAGCAATATTCCTTGCGCCGTACTCACAAGTGACAATTCGAAAGAACGAGACATTCAGCTGCAACGTTTAAAATCGAAAGAAATTAACGTTTTGTTTGTGGTTGATATATTCAACGAAGGTGTCGATATTCCAGAGCTGGATACATTACTGTTTTTAAGACCTACAGAAAGCTTAACCATATTTCTTCAGCAGCTAGGACGTGGGTTGAGACTAACTAAAGATAAAGAGTGCTGTACCGTCATTGATTTTGTTGGTAACTCTCGCCCTGAGTATGATTTTTCCCATAAGTTTAGAGCGCTTATCGGCAAAACAAACCAATCTATTTCAAAAGAGATCAAACAAGGGTTTCCACATTTACCTTTAGGATGTCGAATAGAGCTGCAAGAAAAAACACAGCAAATGATCTTAAAGAACATATCGCTAGCAACCTTAAACAAAAATAGACTGCTTAGCTTAATTTCAAACTACGCTAACGCGACAGATTTACCCCTCACGCTAGCAAACTTTCTGCATATCTATCCTGACTTGTCATTAGAGGATATCTATAAAGTAAAAGAGGGTAAGTTTGGTGGTTGGCGAGCACTTGTAGAAACAAGCAGTGGAGAAGAGATACAGCAGAACGAACTAGACATTTATGCCGCTTACTATCGTGCAATCAACAATCGTTTATTAAGTTGTACTTCGATCTCTTATTTACTGTTCATCAAAGCATTATGTGAAAGTAACTTCACGCTACCGACTCAAGCTAGTGTTGAGCCGAAAGATGAGCAACACAATCAGCTTTTCTCAACCATGTGCCATTATGACTTTTGGGATAAAACAGGCAAGCAAGCTGGATTTGATACTATTGAGCATAGTTTGTTTGCGCTCAAACATAAGAAACTGCAAGACGAGCTTAGTGACGTTATTTCACTACTTATTGAACGCTTAACGACACAAGAATTTAAGATGTCTGCCGTAGGCAATACAGTAGTGGATAACTCGCCATTGAAGATGCATGTACGTTATCCCAAGGAACATATATTAGTCGCGTTTGGCGATAGTACATTTGATAAGAAATCATCGAGTAGAGAAGGTGTACTCAATATTGCTGGTGCTAATACTGAACTGCTGTTTGTTACCTTAGATAAATGCGAAAAGCAGTTTTCAGCAACGACCATGTACCATGACTACGCGATCAGCCCTACGCTATTTCATTGGCAAACCCAGAACAGCGCCAAGCCAACCTCGGGTAGAGGATTAAGCTATATAAAGCAGCAAGAAAACAACAAGACATTCATCTTATTTGTTAGAGAACAAGCTAAAGATGAATACGGAAAAACCATGGGATTTGTCAATTTTGGTCCAGTAGACTTTGTTAAGCATGAAGGCTCTCAACCAATGAATATTACGTGGAAGCTAAAACAAGCTATGCCTGCATATATGTGGCATGACACAGCTAAGCTAGCTGTTGGCTAATAGATTACTTTGCTAAACCGATCCACCAGCCTATTTCGACATCACAAAACGAGTGGCTTTACGCCACTCGCTCATTTAAGCAACCTCAACCGCCCCCCACTAACTAGCCTGTTTTCTTAAACACTGTTTTCTAATTTAAAGTCATTGCCAAACGCGGCACGTTCAACAAATAAACACCTTTTGAAATATCCTTACAAAATAAGTGGTTACAACACCAAGAAATTAGCTGCTCAAGCCAGAAATTGTGCGTTTTATAGGCCAGCTAAACCGCAACAAGTATTTTACTTTTCATTTCGTTGTTTAGGCTAAATCCCATTGCTACCATCCGCGCACTTTCCATTTGAAGTTATTTGTCATGCCAACTTGCGAGCAGCCAAAAGCTGAAAAGTTAGACCCTGAACACGTAAACTCTGAACAGCCACACAATGAAAAGTTACCCTCAAAAATGCTAAATCCTATCTTAGTTCAAGGCGCGATGGACGTTGAAGTCGAGACGCTTGTTGCCGCTCTAAACGATGTAAAACAAAAGACATATGGTGCGTGGACGTTCTGGCAAGGTCTATTAGATGGCTACCCAGTTGTGGTGTCGCGTACCGAGATTGGTTTGGCTAACGCTGCCGCATCTACCACTTTGGGCATTGCGCACTACCAGCCAAAAGTTATCATCAATCAGGGCACCTCTGGTGGCCACGATCCAAAGCTATTTCGCTCTGACATCGTGATTGGTGCAACCAGCTTTAATATGGGCGCTTACAAAATTGAGTTCGTTGAAAAAGGCCAAGGCATACACCCAACCACTTGGCAGAACTTCGATATGCCAATGTACCTACGTGAAAACGGTGTTGTAGTTGAGCACAATCACTTTAAAGCCGACCCAGCGCTAGTTGAAATCGCCCTTTCGCAAGCAAGCAGCTACACCCAAGGTAAAGTGGTACTGGGTAGAATTGGTAGCTGTGACGAATGGAACCGTGAAGTTGACCGTATTAACTGGTTCCACGAGACCATGGGTACCTCAGTTGAAGAGATGGAAACCTCAGCGGCTGCGCAAGTTGCCGAAGCTTACAAGCTACCTTTTGTGAGTATTCGTGTGCTGTCTAATACCGACCAACATAAGCAAGACTTTGAGCCGCAAACGGCGATTGATTGTCAGGTGTATGTGCTTGATGTCATCAAGGCATTAATTAAGACCTTTTAAAGCCAGTTTAAAAAAAGCATCTAATCAACAAGATGAGTGACGGGAATAACAATGGTATTCCCGCCTGCTTTCGCTCGCTTTTAAAACGGTAATTTAACGCTCAATCGCGCAAATATGAGCCTGAGCGTTAGCTAATCCCTTTCTTTAACTTAGAGAGTAATAGACAAAACAAATGCAAATTTTAATCAGTATTGTTGGCATCATTGCCCTACTTTCAGTGGCTTTTCTGGCGTCTGAAAATCGTAAAGCCATTAACTACCGTACGGTTGGTTTGGCATTTTTACTGCAGTTAATTATGGGTGCGTTTGTCATCTATTCATCCTTCGGCCAAGCCGTTATTTTTAATATGGCAGAAGCGGTGTCGACCGTGATTGGTTACAGCAACGAAGGCATGTCGTTTATGTTTGGCGGCCTTGTAAGCGATAAAATGTATGAACTGTTTGGCCCAGGCGGCTTCGTTATCGCCTTTAAAGTGCTACCGATTATCGTGTTTTTCTCGGCAATTTCGGCGGTGCTGTACTATCTCGGAATCATGCAATGGGTGGTTCGCATCGTTGGCGGCGCACTGCAAAAAATCCTTAATACCAGCAAAGCGGAATCTATGTCTGCCAGTGCCAATATCTTCTTAGGTGTCACTGAAGCGCCACTGTTAATTAAACCTTATATTCCTAAGATGAGCCGCGCCGAGCTGTTTGCAGTAATGTGCGGTGGTTTGGCGTCGATTGCCGGCACCATGCTAGCGGGTTATGCCCAGCTTGGGATTAAGATGGAATATCTGTTAGCGGCTTCGTTTATGGCGGCGCCGGGGGGCTTACTGTTTGCTAAGTTATTAATCCCGCAAACCGAGAAAGTAAACGATCAAGATCTAACCGTTGTAGAAGAAAATCCACCAGCCAACATTATTGATGCTGCGACCACTGGCACTATGAATGGCCTGTCGTTAGCCATGGCTGTGGGCGCAATGCTGTTTGCCTTTGTCAGCTTAGTGGCGCTAATGAATGGCATGCTAGGTGGCATTGGTAATTGGTTTGGTTTTGACGGCCTAAGCTTGCAGCTGATTTTAGGCTACCTGTTTGCCCCTGTTGCTTGGTTGATGGGTGTGGCGTGGGATGAAGCGCTATTGGCGGGCTCGTTCATCGGCCAGAAAATTGTGATTAACGAGTTCTTTGCTTATATCAACTTAGCCCCATACCTAAGCGGTGATGCGATTGTTGCAGCAACAGGCATGCCTATGTCTGAGCGCACCCAAGTGATTCTATCGTTTGCACTGTGTGGCTTTGCTAACTTAGGTACGGTAGCGATTGCGATTGCCGGTATTGGCGGCCTAGTGCCAGAGCGCCGCTCTGAGATTGCTTCTTTAGGCTTAAAAGCACTGCTTGCAGGCGTGCTTTCAAACCTAATGGCTGCAACCATTGCCGGTTTGTTTATGAGTCTTGTTTAATCAGCCTATTTTCATACGCTAATTAGCAAACAGGCCCATATGGCGTAATGTCATATGGGCCTGTTTGCTTTACACGCGACAACCGTTAAAACCTGATTGACACGCTATAGAGTGTAAGAGTCTGGACGTTAACAAAATCTTTTGATAATCAATCGCTTTTCACTAAATCATCACCACGCGTCATTGGGGTGATATTGGCTCTGGCTTGCTGGGCTGCGGTTTCGGCGTCGCCGGCGCAAATCGCTTGTACCAATGCCTGATGGCTAGACGCACTGTCTGACAGGTCATAATCTTGGTGCGTCAGCGCAATGTACGCCTGCAGTGGATATAAGATCTGCTTATATTGATTCTTCATGCGTTCACTGCCGCAGATCTCAATAATCAGCTGGTGTAATTGCCAATCCATTTCGCTAATACGGCGAGTATCAGTGCTGTGTTGCAAGCAAAGCAGTTGGTATTCTTGGAAAAAATCGGCTAAACGTGTTTTGTCATCACTGCTGGCCCACTTGGCAGCCATTGCAGCCGCTTCGCCTTCTAGCGCAACACGCAAATGGTATAGCTCCCACAAATCTTGCTCGTTAATCTCAACCACTTGCCAGCCTGAATAGGGCTTTTGGATCACTAAGCCCTCATTCACTAACGAGTTCAGCGCCATACGCACTGTGCTACGCGATAGCTCTAACTGCTTGGCTAGCGCGCTCTCCACCAGCTTTTCGCCTAACTTGATGTGACCCTCCAATATATGCGTTCGCAGATAACGGATGGCTTGAGACTCCAAACTTTCTTTCGTGATTTTCATATCGTTTACTGATGACTCAACTATTTAGATTAACTTTTAGCTCAACTTTATAGCTCAACTTTATAGTTCTACTTTTGAGCTCAACTTTTTAGCTCAACTTTTTAGCTCAGCATGGCTTCTCGGACAAACTGCATAAAACTATGAGCTTGTGGCGATAACGACTTATTCTTGCGGGTTAAAATATAGTAAGCGCGCTGATGACGCACTTTTAGCTCTGGAAATGGCATCACTAAGCGACCATCAGCTAACTCCTCTTGGATCTGCTGATAGGCACAAACGGCTACGCCTAAGCCACTCATTGCTAGCGACATTACTACCTGGCTTTCACTGGCATAATGGCACTTTTGTAGCTCTAGTCGAGCGACTGGATAATAATTTAGCCAGTACTTCCAATCGAAGTTATCGCGGTCATGAATAATGTTGGCATCAGCTAAGTCTGCAGGCACCGTCAAAGGTTTACGCTTGAGGTATTCAGGCGAGCAAACGGGTACATAATCAAGACTACACAAAAACTGCGAATCAAAGCCTTCCCAGTCACCATCGCCCCACTTTATCGCCAATTCAGTTTGCGGTAAAAAATCAAAATGATTAGTCGTCAGCATCTGCCCGACCAATAACGTAGGGTACTGAGCTAAAAACTTAGGTAATAATTTGCTGACAACCTGTCGACTAAAAACCGGTTCCATCTCAATATGTAAAGTGTAATGCTCAGCATTATTATGAAAGCCATCAACTACGCCCATTAACTCCTGGATCGGCTGATTGACCTGTAACAGTAATCGCTGACCATCTTCGGTTAACTGCACTTGTCTGCCGCCGCGATAAAACAGCTTTGTACGCAGCACCGCTTCAAGCTTGGCAACTTGCTGGCTAATGGCTGACTGAGTCAGGCATAGCTCACGGCTAGCCTCGGTAAAGCTTTGTTTATCTGCCACCGCTTTAAATGCCATAAACCAAGATAACTGCGGTAAACGGGCACTTGAACTAGCTTGAGTTGTATTCATAACATCCTGCGATAGTATGCCCCTATACAAACATGAGTATAAGGGCGTTGCTTGATTAGCGACTTATGCTTAGCGGCTTTACTTTGAAAAAGCTTAGCAGCTTGGCTTAAAGCGTAACACCGTCTCTAAACGTTGGTCTTTCTGGTACAGGCTACAATAGCTATAACCAATCTCTTCAATATTGGTCTGCTGGCCTTGAGCGACAGTGCCAACTTTGGCAACGATGCGCTCAGCAACACTTTCTACACCTTCTTCGGCGCGCATGATACCAGATGCGTCAATATCTATATCTTCATTTAGCAAATATTGGTTACCGCTCACACGGATCACTGGCACGATAGGATTATTAAAGCCTGCGCCGCCGGTTGTCCATAAAATCAGATGCGCGCCCAGTGCAGCAAAGTGCATTCCCGCGCTGCCACATAGGTGCGTGGCTTCCGATAGATAAAAACCTGGCGTGGTTGGTTTTTCATGTACGAGGTGATTAATCTGCAATACATCTTGGATTGGGCGTGTACCGGTTTTACTCAGCGCACCAAAAGACTTTTCTTCTAGTGTGGTTAAGCCGCCCACACTGTTACCAATACTCATGGTTTCCACTTCTGCGCCATCTACATGCCAACGCGCTTCTTCTTGCTGAATAAGGCGCTCTAGTTTATCGGCGACCTCTGGCGATACTGCGCGCTGACGTAGAATCGCTTCACAACCAACGAGTTCAATCAATTCACCGGCAATGGCGGTTGCACCGATATCAACTAAGGTGTCTACCGCACGGCCAACACTTGGATTAGAGGCAATACCTGAACTGGTATCTGAACCACCACATTTAACCCCGATAACTAGCTCTGATATCGGCGTTTCGACTCGCGGCGCTGCATTAGCAGCTTGCTGTAACTCTTGTGCTAACGTCTTACCTTGAGTAATGGTTGAGCGCGTGCCTTGCTGCTTGATGCACACCAATGAAAAAGCAGGGCGGCCGCTAGCGCGAATTGGCGCAGCCACGATTTCAGGATCAATACTGCCACAGCCCATCGCGAGTACCAGTACACCAGCCACATTCGGATTATTGCCCGTATGTATCATGGTGTTGATCATCTCTTCGTTACCACCATACATACAGGTGTTGTAGTTAGTGACCACAATACCGTTATCGATACTGTCGGCAATAGCGCGAGCGATGCCGTCACAACATTCATCAACTGCCATAATCAGTACATGATTACGAATACCCACGCTGCCATCGCTGCGGCCAAAACCCATAAATGTGCTCATCATGCTTGCTCAATCCCCATCTGTTTAATGATTTCTTGAATAATGTTGTCGGGAATGTCTAGACGTTGGCTACGCACATTTTGCACATGTGCCAATTGACCACGAGGTATGCCCATAATGGCTACGCCAACGGGGTAACTCGCTTTAGTAATAAGCTGCAGGTTGGCAATATCGGTTAACGCCACTTTATTACCAAAGGTAATGGCTTGCAGGCAGGTCACAACATCTATGACTTGGTTATTGGTTGAGATAATGGCTATCTCATCGCCTTTAGTGGCATCTACGAGTAGCGTGGCGACGTTGTCGCTTGGGTCGAGCTGAATGGCTTTTTTCATTCTGTTTAGCGTTAGATTGTCGGACAATCCTACAATCTAATTGTTTTTTGCTATTTATCAATCCACAAATATCGATATTGAGCCCTAAAATAGCGGCCAGTTATATGAAATGTGATGCAACATCCACTTTAAGAGATATCTCTTTTGCTAATAACAAAACGTAATTAGTCATTTTACCTACAAGTAGTCAGTGTATGTCGCCACCCGCAAATGTGGTTATCTGCTTTAAAAAGGCGATACCGCCGACACTAAGGGACGCTAAGCAACACAAGATAGTAACAGTACTCACACAAGCTCAACCTCACCCCAAATATAACTACATTTATCGAATGATTCAGCAATCACAGTATTAAAACGCCCTTGGTGAGCCATCTCCCACTATTACATTTTGTAATGACTGAATAAGCTTTTATTGTTGTCACTCAGCGCCTTCTTCGCTCAAAATCCGCCCGAATAAAAATTCCCTGTGCGGTTTACCCTATAACGTAAATCGCACTATTACTTTTGTAAGGATGTAGTCGTGACTGATTTAACAACGGCACCAGTGACAGATGAAACTGTTACTCAGCAATCCCCCGTTCAAAATGATAAAGTTCAAAACGACAAACTACTGATCTCAGTGAGTTTGGCTGTTGTATTTGCTGTCGTCATGATGCTGATCTTTAACCCAGATCAAGTACAAGCTGCTGGTAAATCGGCTTTTGCTGCATTAACCAATACCTTTGGTTCTTTCATCCAGCTGTTTGCCTTTGCTGCTGTGTGTACCATGCTGTACATCGCGGTAAGCCGCTACGGCACCATTAAACTGGGCGAAGGCGAGCCTGAATACAGCAACATGAGCTGGTTATTCATGTTTATCTGTGCCGGTTTAGGTTCAGCGACCATGTACTGGGCGTTCATGGAATGGGCTTACTACTACAACGGTATTGGTCTGAACATTGAAGGCCAGAGCAACGAAGCGCTGCGTACTAGCTTGTCTTACGTGATGTTCCACTGGGGTATTACGCCTTGGGCTATCTATGGCCTAGCGTCTATCACTATGGCGTACCATTTCCACGTTAACCGCGCTAAAGGCCTAAACCTGTCATCGCTTATGGTGTCTATTCTAGGCATGAAAGAAGACAGCACAGCTAGCCGTGTAATGGGACGTTCTCTGGATCTGATCTTCTTATTCGCGACGTTTGGCGGCCTAATCTTAACGACAACAGTAACGGTAAATACGGTTTCAACCGGCTTCTCTGAGCTGTTTGGCATGGAAAATACCTTTGCGATCAAGGCTATTTTACTGGCACTGATCACCCTGACCTTTACCCTAAGCTCTTACATCGGTATTGCTGAAGGTCTACAAAAAATCGCTCATGCTGCTTGTGGTATGTGCTTTGTGTTTGCTGTGATAGTACTAGTACTGGGCGACACAGGCTTTATCGTTGATTTCTTTGTTAACTCGCTAGGTCTGACACTAACTAACTTTGTTGAGATGAGCCTATTTACTGATGCGACAAATGGCGGCACCTTCAACAAAGATTGGACTGTGTTCTACTGGTTATACTGGTTCACTTACACGCCAGCGGTAGCAATTTTCGTTACCCGTATTTCTAAAGGTCGTACGATTCGCCAGGTTGTTTTAGGTCTAATGGCGGGTGGTTGTGGTGGTTGTTGGTTCTTCTTCGGCGCGCTAACTGGCTACTCAGTTGATGCAATGGTAGATGGCATAGTGAATGCACCCGCTCTACTAAACAGCGCTAATGGCGACATCGCAGTGGCTCAGCTAATTGCTAACCTGCCATTTGGTACCATCTTGTCGGTATTCTACTTCGTGCTAATGATGTTGTTCCTAGCTTCTCACTTAGATGCTACCGCGTTCACCGTAGCAGCAGTAAGCACCAAGAACCTAAAGCAAGGTCAAGATCCAACTCGTGGTCTACGCGTGTTCTGGTGTGTGATGCTAAGTCTATTACCACTAGCAATGCTGTATATCAATGCTTCACTGGATACATTGAAAACAGCGGTAACCCTAACTGCGGCACCATTTGTAATCGTACTGATGCTGTGTATGTTTGGCCTAAAGAAATTCCTGTCAAACCACAAGTTTGATGACGTTGCAGAGAAATAAATCATGTTGAAAATTACCGATATTGAAGTCATCCACCTACGCGTACCTTCGATGGATGCCGAGTGTGAATGGGGCGAAGACGCCGTCATTGTTAAAGTGCACACAGATAAAGGTATCGTGGGTATTGGTGAAGCTGACTCTAGTCCACTAGTGGTTCAAGCTTGTATCGAAGCGCCACAAACTAACTTCTACTGTAACGGCCTAAAGCGTCTGTTGATCGGTGAAAACGCGCTAGAAATTGAGCGTCTGTGGAACAAGATGTACTGGGGTTCTAACTACATGGGTCGTCGCGGTGCCGGCATCCACGCTATTAGCGCCATCGATATTGCTCTGTGGGATATCGCCGGTCAGTTCTACGGCGTACCAGTACACACGCTTCTAGGGGGTAAATACCGCGAGAAGATCCGTTGTTACGGTACCTTTATTCCGGCTGATAAGCCTGAAGACAACGTGGCGATTGTGCAGGGCTTGAAAGACCAGGGCTTTACTAGCATTAAGTTTGGCGGCGGCGTGATGGGCGATGACCCAGACACTGACTACGCGATTGTTAAAGCAGTGCGCGAAGCAGCAGGTCCAGAGATGGAAGTGCAGATTGACTTAGCGTCTAAGTGGCACACTTGTGGTCATTCAGCCATGATGGCGAAACGTCTTGAAGAGTTTAACCTGAACTGGATTGAAGAGCCGGTTTTGGCAGATAGTCTTATCAGCTATGAAAAGCTGTCTCGCCAAGTGTCACAAAAGATTGCTGGCGGTGAGTCTTTAACGACGCGTTATGAGTTCCAAGAGTTCATCACTAAGTCTAACGCCGATATCGTTCAGCCAGACATCACCCGTTGTGGTGGTATCACTGAAATGAAGAAGATTTACGACATCGCGCAGATGAACGGTACTCAGCTGATCCCGCATGGCTTCAGCACCGGTATTTTGTTGCATGCTTCAGTACACTTCTTAGCGGCTTGCGAACAAGGCACGCTAATGGAGTTCTCACAGAGCAGCAGCCCACTGTTCACTAGCTTAGTGAAAAACCAGCTACAGTTCGACAACGGCTATGTAGCTGTATCTGATGCACCTGGTTTAGGTATCGAGCTAGATGAAGAGTTGATTGCCAAGTACCGCGTAAATTAGCATCGTGTAAATTAGTATCGCGCGAACTAATAGCGTTAACTTTATCCGCTAAACAACAATGCCAGTAAGTGACAGCTTACTGGCATTTTTTTATGCCCCTTAGTCATTAATAACCTCACTTACCACTACACACTTTGTTGCTAGCAAATCTGGTAGCTTTGCTAGTGTTTTTTATCAGCAAGAGACATACTCTAGCCTAGATACATTAGATTTTTGGATAGCTTAATGTGTGGTCGGCTAAATATTATTGATGACATGTTTGTACAAGCGCTGATGCAAGACTTGCAGGTAAAGAACGCTGAGGAGATGCTGTTTGGGCGCTTCAAGATACCCACCAACGACATTAGTATCGTGCGTGAAATTGATGGCGAGCGCCGCTTACAGACCGCCACTTGGTGGTTACTGCTTGAAACTTGTTATGAGGGCTTTAAACCCAGCCGTTACACTTCTTTTAATACTCGATTTAATAAGTTAAATACACCCAACAGCGCAGGCTTTAACGCATTTAGAGAGAGTCGCTGTGTGATTGTCGCTAGCGGTTTTGGTGAAACCGATAAAAGGGGTAAAGAGACTTACTATCATGACTTTATTGCCGAGAATTCAGCGATGGCATTTGGTGGCTTGTTTCGCGAGTGGCAACACCCTAAAACAGGGGAAATAACCACATCATGCTCCATCATTACCAATCCGCCCCATCCTGATCTTATGCCGTTTCATAGCAAGGCTAGCCCGATGATTTTGCCGCAAAATGATGAGGTGCTCGATGCGTGGTTAAATCCTGCGAACCAGCAGGTGGAGATGTTTGATGATCTGCTCAAGCCAACATTGAGACATGACTTTACTGTGCAACAAATAAATAAGCCGAGTCAGTATCAACCTATCGGTCAAACTACTCGGCTTATTCCTAACGACTATTATTCCTAACGACAACTATGCCTAACCGCTAGCATTGAACATCACGCTGTCGCGACTAAAAAGGCTTAATTAAGATAAGCGCTTAACGTGTCTTGCTGGCTCAATAAGCTTTGGTACAAGGTAAACTGATTGGCTGCGCGTTCTACGTTATGCCCTGCATGATGAATTTGAAAATAGACATCACCGTTTAAATGATCGGTTAAGAATCTCACGCCGATCATCAAGCACATCACTCTAGCGCCTAGCCATAGGCTCTTGCGTTCATCATCTGAAAGTACGTCACCTAGCTCACTTAAATAGCCTTTACAGATAGCTCCGAAGATAGACTCCCTCACCTGCACTTTATCAAGCGCGGTAGAATCTTCCTCTTCAGGACTACAGAAAGTACGCACCATGTCGCCAAAGTCATACATCAGATAGCCTTTCATACAGGTATCTAAATCAATAATGGCAAGGCTTGTCATGTCACGCTTATCAAACAGCATATTGTTGATTTTGGTGTCGTTATGGCAAATACGACGAGGAAGCGTTACTTCAACTTGTGCCAGTTCGTGTAGCAGATCTTGCTGCGACAATACGAAATCAATCCAGGTTTGACACTCACTTACCCGGCCATGACTGTCAGCGCTAATCGCCTGCTTGAGTAATTCAATTCGCCCAGGCAGGTGATGAAAATTAGCAATAACATCTTCTATCTGCTCTGCATCAAGTTCTGTTAATGCACTAGAGAAATGGCCAAATGCCTTAGCCGCCATTTCTGCATCCGCACTGCTACCAACCACATCGATGCTGTGGCTAAATGGTAGATAATTAATAGCACGCCAGAAACCTTGCTCACCGAGATCGACACAAAGCTCATCGCTGGCAGTTAGCTCAGGTGACACCACTTTTAATTGGTACTCGCCCGCAGCCACTTTCATTTTTAAGTGCTGACTAATTTTAGCCGCATTGTTCACCAATGCAGACGGCGTTTTGAAGACTTCGGTATTAATTTTTTGCAGTACAAATTCGCTATCAACGCCACGCACCAAAAAAGTATGGTTAATATGGCCATTCCCCAATGGAGACACTTTGGCACTTTCTGCATCAATGCCAAAATGGGACAAAATATTTTGTCTTATAAAATCGATCACCCAACACTCCAGTTATTCTTTTAGATCTCTTTTGCTATCTGGGCTTTTCTCCAGACTTTCCGTGCAAATTGATTACTTAAATGCGCTTAGAACTAATTTGAGCAAAGAGTTTGCTGTAATTTCTGCCTTACCCATTGCACGTCTTCAGGGTAAGTCACCCCGTACCAAGATTCCTTAGCGACACGGACATTAACTACCCGATTAGACACACCGTTTTGCTGCTGGTCTAAACGTGCTTGTACCACTGTTGGAAGATAACATTCCGTTTTTGGCTGATGGCCATTCTCTTTAATAAAGGCGCTAAACTGCTGCTCAATAACATCAAAGATATCAGGCTTAAAGCCCCAGCAGGTCATCGAAACCACGGCATCATCGTCAAGTGTCTTACGTTGCCCGTCTAACGTACCAGTTAAACCCGCTGTATCACAGCGAATATCAAGCCATTCGGCCACATCGACAAGCTTACCCGCCTCAACCTGGCATAAACCTCGGTTAACGCCGCCATTGTCAGAGAGGGTTAAGCCGATTGGGTAAGCGACCATCATCCAGTCATCATTAACAGTGGATAAACCTTCTGCAAGCAGGCTAAAAGCGCTGTCGCCATAAAAATCATCAGCATTGATCACAGCCATAGGTCCATGGACATGGTTCCTTGCACTCCAGAGCGCATGCGCTGTACCCCAAGGCTTCTGGCGCTTTGCAACATCGGCAAACTCACGTGCCTGTACAGGTAAATCGTCTAACGACTGAACGCAGTATTGGCAGGTAAAATCATCACTCAACTTACCCGCTAAGGCTTGATCTAGCATGCTGGCTAACTCTGGACGGATCACCAATACCGCACGAGTGAAGCCTGCTTTATAAGCGCTTAGTAACGATAGCTCCAACATGGTTTCACCCTTTGGTCCAAGCTGCGCTAACTGCTTGTCACCACCAAAGCGGCTGCCTAACCCTGCGGCAAGGATCACTAAGGTTAAATCCTGCTTGTTATTACCCATTTCTCTCTCTCAAACAATGTCACTCTCTTAAACAATGTCACTCTCTTAAACAATGTCACTCTCTCAAACAATGACACTTAAACAACAGCGCACTCTAAACAACAGCGCTCTCAAACGATTAAAGTGCCGCCGTGTGATAAGGCGGAGCAGTTTAATGAGTCTATAGCTTAATTTCCAGCGCTATTGCCTTAAATACCTATGCAGATCCAAGCTTATAATAAGAGTTATAAATAAGTACGGAAAGCGGCGACCTTGCCCAATGCTGCTTGGCTGCCCTTTAAACTAAAGTTATAACCACACAGGCTGACATTACCGCGCCTTGCCATATCAACAATAATCGCTTCGGTATCAAGTGGCGAAAATCGTGCTTCAGTGCCAGTATCTGCCAGTAAATCGACAACTAATGGCCTATATTCGGTACCATTATTAAAACGCAGTCGTGAACATGTTTTATCACCTTTAGCAGTAGCTAGAGACCACAAGTTACTCGCAGCCCCCGTTTCACCCAGCCAGCGTATAATCAATACATCCTCTTCGAGCGCTAAGCTAAATCCATCTGGCATCGATGTCGAAATACGATTAACTGGCGCGAGCCCAGCCGTGTCATCAACCACTTGCGAGCTGCTATCGCTATCGCTAGCACTTTCACTGTCAGCCTCTGATACAGGAATGAGTGACACTAGGCTCACTATTAGCATCAGCCCCACTACAGAGCCTGCAGCAATAAAGACTAACTTTTTATTGGTTTGCAATAGGCCTTGCAGCTGCGCCAAATTAAACGTTACTTGCTTTTTACTTCTGCGAGAACGCTGCACATCGTCTCTGACAGTTTCTGGGCCTTGCTGCACTTCAGCGCGGGGATATACCTCCTCGGTATGACTAACCGCTATCGCCTCTGCTGTCTCAGCACCACCTAGAGTGGGCTCAACTCGAACGCGGCTACCTGCCATTCGGGCTGAGCTTTTGTTGCTCGTCATATCCACAGGCCCCGAATAGCCTTGCACATAATCGACTCTTGAAACGGCAGGTAATACCGCTAAGTAACCAATAGCAAGGCCTGCTGCAACTAGTAGCGACAGCAATAGCATCATGCTGTGAATATGCACCAAGGTGAGCAACACAAGCCAAAACGGCACTAACGTTAACAGCGTAAACTGTTGTGGCTTAGCGCAGTCTCGTAATCTACGTATGCTCGTAAATGCTAATACCGGCGTAAGTAATAGCCCGACAAAGTACAAAGCCAGCGAAGGACTAAAAACCACAACCGCTAGCAATAAAATGAAGTAAATCAGACCACTAATTGCAGCAAAACGCTGACCATTATCTAAACCATTGACACAAAAAAACGACTTAAGCTGCATATTGGTACCGACCTTAACAATATTCTTTAATTCGGCTGCTCCACAATTTATGTAGTTACAGCACACCCTATTTCTATGCCCAGGCGAAAGCATAAAACGTAATGAAGTAGCCTACCCAATTTAGCTCTCAATGTCAGTGTTTTCGGGCAATATTGTCAATTTGTGCCAATAATAAAGCCGTCAACTCACCATGAGCAGAATATCAATTACCATACTAATTCATGCATCTGCGACTAGCGTAAATATCACCCTAGGCTGTATAATGGCTCGCTTAATCTTTTACTCGACCTATTTGGGCTAACCTAGCTCCAATAGTGCCAACATCGGATATGCAGCTCATGACCGCTCGCGGAAACCTATTTATCGTCTCGGCGCCAAGCGGCGCAGGTAAATCATCGCTTATTTCAGCCCTGTTACGAGACCAGCCTGTAGATATGCAAGTTTCAGTTTCGCACACCACAAGACAACCTCGTCCTGGTGAAGAGAACGGTCAGCACTATCATTTCGTCAATCAAGATGAGTTCAAGGGCTTAATTGCCGATGGCGCTTTTTTTGAGTGGGCTGAAGTGTTCGGCAACTATTATGGCACCTCTCGTGTCACGATTGAGCAGACACTCGCGCAAGGTATTGATGTATTTCTCGATATCGACTGGCAGGGGGCTCAGCAAGTTAAACAACTGATGCCTGAATCTATTGGTATTTTTATTCTACCACCGTCAAAAACTGAGCTAGAGCGTCGCCTAACTGGCCGTGGACAAGACAGTGAAGAAGTGATTGCAGGCCGTATGGCACAAGCAGTTTCAGAGATGTCACACTACAATGAATACGACTTCGTTTTAGTCAATGACGATTTCGACAAAGCATTGGCCGATCTTTTAGCGATCATTCGCAGTCAAAGACTAACCTCTGCTAGCCAAATTCATACGCAAAATGGTATGATTAAAGATCTGTTGGCAGACTAACTGTCATCATGTACAATTTTGCGTCATTTTTTCAATCGATTAAACACTGGAGTTTCCAAACATGGCTCGCGTAACTGTAGAAGATGCCGTAAACCAAATCGGCAACCGTTTTGATATGATTCTGGTTGCAGCGCGTCGTGCTCGCCAAATCGCTGTGCAGGGTAAAGACCCTATGGTTGATGAAGAGAACGACAAGCCAACGGTTATCGCCCTGCGCGAAATCGAGCTAGGTTTAGTCACAGCTGATACTTTGGATGCCGATGAGCGCCAAACAGTTCGTGAACGTGAAGCAGCTGAAATTGCTGCTGTTGCTGCCATCGCTGAAGGCCGCAACAACGTCATATAAGGAGTAGAGTCACTTGTATCTGTTTGAAGGTCTCAAGGAGTCTGCGTCAGGTTATTTAGAACCTGAGCAGGTAGAATTACTCAAGCAGGCCTATCAGGTGGCGCGTGATGCCCATGAAGGTCAGATGCGCACGAGTGGCGAACCTTATATTACCCACCCGGTTGCGGTTGCCCGCATCCTGGCCGATATGCGTCTCGATCATGAGACGCTTATGGCTGCCCTCTTGCACGACACTATCGAAGACACCCCGGTAACCAAAGAAGAACTGGCTGAACTATTCAGTGAGTCGATTGCTGAATTGGTTGAAGGCGTCTCTAAGCTAGATAAGCTAAAGTTTCGCGATAAGAAAGAAGCCCAGGCTGAAAACTTCCGCAAAATGATGATGGCGATGACCCAAGATATTCGAGTCATCTTAATCAAGCTTGCCGATAGAACCCACAATATGCGCACCTTAGGTGCACTACGGCCTGATAAGCGCCGTCGCATTGCCCGAGAAACCCTCGAAATTTACGCTCCTATCGCTAACCGTCTTGGTATTCATAATATTAAGAGTGAGTTAGAAGATTTAGGTTTCCAAGCCTACTATCCAATGCGATATCGTGTACTCAAAGAGGTGGTGAAAGCCGCTCGCGGTAACCGTAAAGAGCTTATTCAAAGTATCGAAGCTGCAATCGAAACTCGCCTCGAAGACACAGGTCTTGAAGGTGCGGTAAAAGGTCGCGAAAAAAATCTTTATTCCATCTATAACAAGATGAGCAATAAAGAGCTGCAATTCCAAGAAGTCATGGATATCTATGCCTTTAGAGTCATCGTAGACTCAATCGATACGTGTTATCGCGTGATGGGTGCCATGCACGGCCTTTATAAGCCGCATCCTGGTCGCTTCAAAGATTATATCGCTATCCCTAAAGCTAACGGCTATCAGTCGCTACATACTTCACTTTTTGGTCCTCACGGCGTGCCAGTTGAGATCCAAATTCGTACCGAAGATATGGACCAAATGGCTGATAAAGGGGTCGCGGCTCACTGGCTGTATAAGAAAGGCAGTTCAGCAGAGCAAGGCACGACCACTCAAGTGCGTGCCCGTAAGTGGATGCAAAGCTTGCTAGAACTGCAGCAAAGCGCCAGCACCTCGTTTGAATTTGTTGAGAACTTTAAAACAGAACTCTTTCCTGAAGAGATTTATGTCTTTACCCCTGAAGGCCGTATTTTAGAGCTTCCAGTGGGCGCAACACCGGTCGATTTTGCTTACGAAGTTCACACTGACGTAGGTAATACCTGTGTCGGTGCTAAAGTAAACCGCCAGGCTTACCCATTAAGTCAGCCACTTATCTCCGGTCAAACTGTTGAGATAATTACCGCTAACGGCGCACGCCCGAATGCGGCCTGGCTTAACTTTGTGGTTACCGGTAAAGCACGCGCTAAAATCCGTCAATTACTGAAAAGCTTAAAAGAAGACGATGCTATTTTACTGGGCAAGCGCTTACTCAATCATGCGCTAGGTGAAACTAAGCTCGATAGCTTATCAGCAGAGCAAATTGAAAAAGTCGTTAAAGATACCAAGCATGACACACTCGATGCATTGCTAGCCGATATTGGATTAGGTAATGCCATGAGCATTGTTATCGCTCAGCGTCTTCGCGGCGACCGAGTTGATACCGAAGAGCAAAAAGAAGCTCACACCATGCCTATTCGTGGTGCTGATGGCATGTTGGTCACGTTTGCAAATTGTTGTCGCCCCATTCCGGGTGATGCGGTTATTGCCCACGTGAGCCCAGGCAAAGGCCTTGTGGTTCATATGGAAAGCTGCGCTAACATTCGTGGTTATCAAGGTGAACCTGATAAGTACATTCCTGTGCAGTGGGATAGCGCCGATGGTGTTGAATACCAGGCTAACTTGCGTGTAGAAATCGTTAACCACCAAGGTGCGTTAGCTAAGATCACTTCGATTGTTGCTGCCGAAGGCTCAAATATTCATCACTTAACCACAGAAGAGCGTGATGGGCGTGTTTTCCTCATCAACTTACGTATTTCTGTGCGTGACCGTATTCATTTAGCTAACGTTATGCGTAGAATTAGAGTACTTCCTGAAGTATTACGTACATCTCGAAACCGTTAATTAACGCTGCATCGCACTCAATAAAGACAAGGACAGATCATGGCAGAGAAGATCATCATAGCAACCGACAAAGCGCCTCAAGCAATTGGCACTTACTCTCAAGCAGTTAAAGTTGGTAGCACGGTTTATTTATCAGGCCAGATCCCACTAAATCCTGAGACAATGCAAATTGTTAGCAGTGAGTTTGAAGCGCAAGTTGTTCAAGTATTTGACAACCTAATTGCTGTTTGCGAGGCTGCCGGTGGTTCGCTCAATGATATCGTGAAGCTAAATATCTTTATGACAGACTTGAGCAACTTTGCCACTGTAAACGAAATTATGGGTCGCTACTTTGAGCAACCTTACCCAGCACGTGCCGCAATCGGTGTTAAGCAATTACCGAAAGATTCACTTGTTGAAATGGATGGAGTCATGGAGATCTAATCTTCTATTACTCTTCCAAATGGGCGCTACGGCGCCCTTTTATGATTTAACGCTAACTATCATCGCCAACAGCATTTTACAGAAGCCCATCATGAGTCCTGAACGTTTCGCCCGCATAAACCAGATGCTTGATAACCGCCAACCTGATTTGACCGTATGCTTAGATACCGTACACAAAGGCAATAACATTGCCGCCGTTTTGCGTACCGCAGACGCTGCGGGTATTCATGAAGTGCATGCCGTGTGGTCTGAACTTGAAATGCGCGTATCGGGCAATACCGCATCGGGTAGCCAACAATGGGTTAAGACCCGAGTGCACCAAAGTATGGCGCAAGCAGTCGATGATTTTCGTGGTAAAGAGATGCAAATTCTGGCGACCACCTTTTCTGATACGGCCGTCGATTTTAGAGACATTGATTATACCCGCCCAACCGCCATCATTTTGGGTAATGAACGTGATGGCGTGAGCCCTGAAGGCATCGCTAGCGCCGATCAACATATCATTATCCCTATGATAGGCATGGTGCAATCGCTCAATGTGTCAGTAGCTGCAGCGCTTATTATGTATGAAGCCCAGCGTCAACGCACAGCTGCAGGTATGTACGGTACACGCAAACTTGATGATCCTTACTGTCAAATAAAGCTATTTGAAGAAGGCCACCCAATTTATGCCAAAGCCTGCCGCCGTAAGAAACTGCCTTACCCTGCCATAGATGAAGATGGCCAGATTGTCGCGGATGAGGAATGGTGGCAAAAAATGCGCGCCCCTTCAGACTAAAACTAAGCATAAGGCTAAAGTTAAAGCTCGGGCTCAACCAAAATTAGCAGCACTTAGACCAATCAATATTAAGTGCTGATATTTTGCATCCCTAACAACTCAATCCCCCGCACGTTCAAATCACCCGCTACAAATAACACTCTCAACCCACCACAACAAAATTGTAACACCCGTTTGAAAAAGTTTGTCTTAGATCACATTTTTCGCCATACTCAATATTGCAGCAGCCTGTTAAACGAACGATTAAAACAAAAAACACTGCAACAGGTTGAATTGGAATCAACAATTATCAATATGGAAATGCGATGGAATCTTCTATGAAAACCCCAATTGAGATGCTTGAACATTGGGTTGAAAAACAAGGCGACCAGGTTTATCTAAAGCAGCCTATTGACGGTCAATACAAGACGTTTACCTGGCGCGATGTGCAAACCAAGATGCAGCAAATCGCCGGTGCCCTTAGACATTTAGGCCTAAACCCAGGCGATAAAGTCGCTGTTCTCTCTAAAAACTGTGCCGAATGGTTTATTACCGATCTTGCCCTAATGCACGGCGGCTATATCAGTGTACCAATTTACCCCACGGCGAATGCCGACACTATTCGCTACACCCTTGAGCACAGTGAAGCCAAAGCAATTTTTATCGGTAAGCTAGATTATTGGGCCGACCAAGAAGCGGGCGTTGGTGGCGATATTCTGCGTATTGCCATGCCGTACGACACCATGCCCTCGCAGTACCATTGGGATAAAATGCTTACCTTAGGTCAGCCATTAATTGATGCGCCTTTGCCTACAGCCGAGCAAGTGATGACCATTATCTACACTTCTGGCTCAACCGGTAAGCCTAAAGGTGCGATTCAAAACTTCGCTAGCTACACCTGGACCTGCACCGCAGTTGTGCGCGATCTTAAAACCGGTGTTGAAGATAGATTGCTATCTTATCTACCACTGGCGCACATTACCGAGCGTGTTGCCATTGAAGGCTCATCTTTTTATTCTGGCAGCAGCGTTGCCTTTGTCGAGAGCCTAGATAGCTTTGTGGCCGACGTGCAACGCGCCAGGCCAACGGTATTCTTCTCGGTACCGCGCCTGTGGAGCCTATTTCAAAAGAACATTATCGACAAAATTGGTTACAGTAAGCTTAACTTTTTGCTTAAAGTGCCCATCCTAAGTAGCATCGTTAAACGTAAAATCCATCAAGGATTAGGTTTAGATCATTGCCATTTACTCGGCTCAGGCTCTGCCCCCATCCCACCATCACTTGTTGAGTGGTACCACAAAATTGGCCTCAATATCAGCGAGGCCTGGGGCATGACAGAAAACTGCGCCTATTCCATTATTAACTACCCATTCGATGCCCGTAAAATCGGCTCTGTTGGTCGCGCAGTTGAAGGTTGTGAAGCCAAGTGTTCCGATGTCGGTGAACTGCTAGTTAAGAGTCCTGGCCTAATGCAGGGCTATTATAAACAGGAAGAAGAGAGCGCTAATTGCTTCGATGAAGATGGTTTCTTCCACACTGGTGACTTGTGCACCATTGATGATGAAGGCAATGTCAGCATTACAGGCCGTGTTAAAGACAACTTTAAAACCTCGAAAGGTAAATATGTCGCGCCTGTACCTATCGAGCGCAAACTGGCACAAGACCCACATGTTGAAATGATCTGTGTTATCGGCTCAGGCTTACCTCATCCTGTCGCTTTAGTGCAACTTTCAGAAGGTGCCAATGTGCAACCTCGAGAAGAAGTCAGAGCATCATTAAAAGCCACCGTCGACTCTGTTAACCCCCATCTTGAATCACATGAGACTGTTGATGCGATTGTAATTGTGAGTGAACCTTGGGATGTTGAAAATGATGTATTAACACCGACACTCAAAATAAAGCGCCATGTACTTGAAAAGAAATTTAGTGAAAAAGTAGATGGTGTACGCGGTGGTAAAGTCTGCTGGGAAGATGAAATCTAGATCTTTCAGGGTGTCCAATTAACCCATAACGACACACTTTAAGGTGTGTCGTTTTGTTTTTGTGACAAACAATCAGCAATTAACTAAATTTAATGAGTAAGAAGCAGTTTTTGATTGCGCAATTTTTGAAAGAAACTATTCTTGCCATCCTTTCAAAGAAACCCAAATTATAGAGTTAACCATGTTTATTTTATTGTCGATACTCGGCGGCTTTTTAATTCTAACAATAGGCGCTGAAGCCTTAGTTCGAGGTGCAAGCCAAATTGCACTCAGATTAGGACTTACACCACTTATTATCGGTCTCACTATTGTAGCTTTTGGTACTAGTGCGCCTGAACTCGCTGTAAGTGTAAAGTCAGCTATTGCGGGCAACAGTGGCATTGCATTGGGTAATGTCATTGGCTCAAACATCGCTAACATCGGTCTTATTTTAGGTATTACAGCGCTTATTCGTCCCATTAAGATTGAGTCTCAAATGGTGCGCCGTGATATTCCTATCATGATTGGCGCCTCGCTATTATTTTGGAGCCTATTACTCGATGGCGGTTTAAGCTTCTGGGACGGCGCAATTTTATTTGCGTTACTTGTCGCTTATTTAACTTTCAGCTATTTCACGGCTGAAAAACAAACTGCTGATGACGTTGAAGATACCAAGCAAAATCCAATGTTGTCAGTACTGTTTATTGTTATCGGTATCAGCATGCTTGTTGGCGGCGGTATTTTATTCGTTGATGGCGCGGTGGCTATGGCTAAGTCGTTTGGTATCAGCGAAGTGATTATCGGCTTAACTATCGTTGCTATTGGTACCAGTATGCCTGAGCTTGTCACCTCAATCGTGGCAGCACTTAAAGGCCAGAGTGATATCGCCATTGGTAATGTTGTTGGCTCTAATATCTTCAACGTACTCGGTATTCTAGGTGTGACAGCGCTTATTCACCCTATTATCGGCAGTGAAATTAGTAACCTGGATTGGGCTGCTATGATTGCCTTAGCCGTGCTATTACTGCCATTTGCCTACACAGGTTTACGTATTGGGCGCCGCGAAGCAGGCTTATTAATTGCTGGTTACTTCGCCTATATCGGCTACATAGTATTACAAGCCATATAATTCGCCCTTCCAGCAAATGCTGAAATAAATAGGCCTAACGTGCAATCTGCAAGTTAGGCTTTTTTTGCGTTATTTTCACTGTTATCGCGACACTCATACGCGCAGATTTGCGTAAACCGATATCTCTGATAATATATGTATAAATTTACAGTGTTTGAGTGTTAACCGTTTGCAAAGACTCGATCTTGTTCCTATCACAGAGCTTAAGGGCGTCGCTAAAAAGATGGCCGAGAGATTAGCTAAGCTGAGCATAACAACAGTGCAAGATCTGTTGTTTCATCTGCCGCTGCGCTATGAGGATCGCACTCAAGTCTACCCCATTGCCTCGCTTTACCCGGGCAGTTACGGCACCATCGAAGCCGTCATTCAATCAAGCCAAATTATTCAAGGCCGTAAGCGCATGCTGACCTGTACGGTGCGCGATGATACTGGCAGCTTAACCCTACGCTTTTTTAATTTCTCAGTTGCGCAGCGTAACGGCCTACAGATCGGCATGACCATTCGTGCTTACGGCGAAATTCGCCGTAGTATGCATGGCGTCGAGATTATTCACCCTGAATATAAAGTGATATCTCCCGGTGAAGACCTGCAGCTGAGCGATACACTGACGCCGGTTTACCCCACAACTGAAGGCTTAAAACAAGCAAGTTGGATTAAGCTGACTGAGCAAGCACTTGCCATGCTGGATAATGGCGGCTTACAAGAACTGCTCCCGCCTCACCTGCAGCCAAATAATTTGGATTTAAAGCAAGCATTACAGATCCTGCATCGACCTAATAATCAAGTGTCGTTATTTGAGCTGGAGCAAGGCACCCATCCGGCGCAGCAACGCCTCATTCAAGAAGAATTGCTGGCCCATAACTTGAGCATGCTACGCCTGCGTCAACGTAGTAACCGTGACAAAGCGGTCAGCATGCATGCCACAGGTCAGTTACTTAACCCTTTTTTAGCCTCGCTTCCCTTTAAGCCTACTGGAGCACAACAGCGGGTAGTTGCAGATATAACCCAAGACTTAGCTAAGCATGAGCCTATGATGCGCCTCGTTCAAGGTGATGTGGGTTCGGGTAAAACCTTGGTGGCAGCCTTAGCGGCATTGCAAGCGATAGAAAGCGGTTACCAAGTGGCCATGATGGCACCGACGGAGCTATTAGCCGAACAACACGCGCTAAACTTTGCCAGTTGGTTTGAACCTTTAGGCCTAAAAGTTGGCTGGCTTGCGGGAAAACTAAAAGGTAAGGCCAGAGCGCAATCGTTAGCTGATATTGAATCTGGCGATGCCCACATCGTCATTGGTACCCATGCTATTTTCCAAGAGCAAGTGGTGTTCAATAAGCTGGCGCTGATTATTATCGATGAGCAACATAGATTTGGTGTACATCAACGTTTGGGTTTGCGCGAAAAAGGCATTAGTCAGGGCTTTCATCCGCACCAGCTGATCATGACCGCCACCCCAATTCCGCGAACTTTAGCCATGACCGCCTATGCCGACCTCGACACCTCGATTATCGATGAACTGCCGCCGGGAAGAACGCCGGTTACAACCGTCGCAATTTCTGAGCAACGCCGAGAGGAAGTGATAGACCGAGTCAGACAAGCCGCCATTAACGACAAGCGTCAAACTTACTGGGTATGCACCTTAATCGAAGAGTCTGAAGTGCTCGAATGCCAAGCGGCAGAAGACACAGCAGAAGAACTTAAACGTGCCCTACCCGAGTTAAAGGTTGGCTTAGTTCATGGTCGTATGAAGCCTGCCGAGAAACAGCAGATCATGGCTGACTTTAAAGCCGGCGAGCTAAATTTATTAGTGGCTACAACAGTGATTGAGGTTGGTGTTGACGTACCTAACGCCAGCTTGATGATTATTGAAAACCCTGAACGATTAGGTTTAGCACAGCTGCATCAGCTTAGAGGCCGTGTTGGCCGTGGCGCCGTTGCCAGCCACTGCGTGTTGCTTTATAAGGCGCCGCTATCGGCTACTGCAACCAAAAGGATTGGAGTGCTCAGACAGAGTAATGATGGCTTTGTTATTGCGCAGCAAGATTTAGAGATCCGTGGCCCGGGTGAGGTACTAGGCACAAAACAAACGGGTATCGCCGATATGAAAATTGCCGATCTAATGCGAGATCAGGCACTTATTCCTCATGTACAAAAACTCGCTGTTCACGTTATGCAACAAGCCCCTGCTAGCGTAGACCCGATTATTGAACGCTGGTTAGGCGATCGTGAGCAATTTGTACAAGCATAAGCTGCTATGTCAGTCAGTTTTATAAATTAAATATCCTTAATAGAGCTTCAGACTATAGACAATCTCCTGGATTTTTGCAGAATGGATTGAAGCTATACTTTTATCATTAGTCGTATCACTGCCCAGTGCAGAGGAGTTACAATGCAACTCAGTCAAGAAGATAGAATTTCGCCACAGGAAAAGACCTCTGGCACCAATGGCCTGGCTATTTTGGCTATCGTTGTCGTTGTAGCGCTATCTGCAGGTGGCTACTATTACCTCAGTGGTGATGCTCCAATTGAAGAACCACTCGTTATTGCCCCTGTGGTGATCCCCGACCCAATCCCAGAGCAGCCACTAGAAACCGAAGCTGTGCCAGAGCCTGAAGTCGTTGAAGTTGAAGCGGTACAGCTACCAGAGGTTGATCCTGTAGCTGAAGTCGAGCCTTTACCCGCTTTAGCTGACAGTGATGGCTATGTACACCAGAAAGTGACCGCTATTGCTGATGGTATGGCAATTGAGCCACTATTGATTGAAGACAACATCGTCCGCCAGTTTGTGGTTTTTGTAGATAACTTAGCTCAAGGCGAATTGGCGCGTAAAGTGAGCCCACTGCAAGCCCCAAGCAATAGCTTTACCGTATCTGAAATTGCCAATAAGACCTATATCAACCCAGATAGTTACCATAGGTATGATCTATACGCTGACTTCCTTTCAAGCTTAAATGATCAAGAGTTAGCTAAAACCTATAAAGAGATGACTCCACTACTGAGTGAAGCATTTAGCGAACTAGGCTATCGCAAGACTTCGTTTAATGACCGTATGCTGCAAGCTATCGAGGTGATGTTGGATGCTCCTATTATCGAGCAACCGATTGAATTAGATGGTGTTAGCGTCAACTATCAATTTGTTGACCCCAAGCTAGAAGCCTTGCCTAATGCGCAAAAGTTGATGATTCGTATGGGCCCTGAAAACGCGCGTAAAGTGAAGTCTGCACTGCGCCGGCTCCAGAAGCAATTAAGCTAACGCCAAGTTTTCTCTTCTATATCCTATCAAAAAGCCCTGCATTAACAGGGCTTTTATTCAATTCCAACATTTTATTACCCAATAGCTACCTCCAAGCGACAGCTGTATCATAAAAGGGCTTATTACGCCCACCATTTATGATGTAGAATAATCAGCTTAACCGCTACATTTTGATCGCCAACAGGCACTTGTATCCTGTTCGGTCAAAACTATCTTTTTATTAGTCAGGGCAATACGAAAGGATATTCGTATCTGAGGCGATGCAATTGAAGTTCAGCATTCTTTCATGGGGCGCATGGTCGCCGCACTATCAACACGCTTCAGATTGGCTCAACTGGCCACACGGTGTCATCGATGACGCTATACAACTCAGTGCCGCCCCCAAATTGGCCCATGTGCCAGCTATGCAGCGCAGGCGTCTGAGCAAACTCACCAAAATTATTCTTGAGGCCGTAAACCAATGCTGCCCTGCAGAGCAATGCCGTAGCATTTTTGCCTCCCAACACGGTGAAATTAATCGCACCATTGGCTTACTTAACGATATCGCTGAGCAATCGCCATTATCGCCAACAGGGTTTAGCCAATCGGTACATAATACTGCCAGCGGTATTTTCAGTATTTTAACTGGCAATCAAGCTCAATCGACCTCTATAGCTGCGGGTAGCAACACGTTTTCCCAAGCATTTATCGAATCCTATGGTCAGCTACATGCAGATCCAGAGCCATTATTATTAGTCTATGCTGACGAGCCTGTGCCTGAAGTTTATCGCCAATTTGCCCATGAGCCAGAATGGCCCATAGCAGTGGCTTTTATGCTAGCCCCAGCTAACGACACACAAGATGCACTGGCCACACTAACGTTAACTCCTTTGGATGAACAAGCTGAACTCGACAACGAACTCAGCTTTGCTCTATTGCTATCGAGTTTGGCAGCTCAACACAATATCAGCGGAAATTTGTCTGGTTGGCACTGGGACCTGAGCTGTGACTGAACCCTTTATGAATAAGTCCGCTGCCAATAAGCCCATCAATGACAAGCAGCCTCTGGCTCCCAAACTAATGGGCATAGCTTACGCCCCACGCTGGCTTGGCGGCACCGCTTGCTACATCGCCTTTGGTCTTGGTGGATTGCTAAGTTCACTGACCATATTGCCAATACTTAGATTTTGGCCTGGTAGCCGCCAGCAACGCATTGAGCGCGTACAAAGAGCCGTGCACATCATGTTTAAAGGCTTTGTCAAAATGCTCACTTGGGCCGGCGTTATCAAGGTTACTCACGGAGACTTAAGCCGCCTCAGCAATGCTAAAGGGGTCATTGTCACCGCTAACCATCCAACATTAGTCGATGTGGTTGTGTTAATCAGCTTGATGCCTAATGCTGGTTGCATCGTTAAACAGGGGCTATGGCGTAACCCCTTTTTACGCGGCGTTGTCTCTTGCGCTGGCTATATTCCTAATCGCGGTGCGGAGTTACTTCTGCAAGACTGTAAATCAGTGCTTGAACGCGGCACTAACCTCATCATCTTTCCGGAAGGCACACGCACCAAAATAGGTGAGAAAATTAATGATTTTGCACGTGGGGCCGCCAATATCACTGTGCGTACCCATAGCGATCTGTTGCCTGTATTTTTAAAAACCAATACTGTAGGCCTAAGCAAGCAGCAAAAGTGGTACCAGTTGCCTAGACGGACAATTGGCATGCATGTGGAAATAGGCGAAACCCAGCTCTATTTACGTTATGATGCCGATGCAGGTGGCGACGCAAAGATGGCACGACAACTCACTCGTGACTTAGAAAACTATTATAAACAACAATTAGATAGATACTTATGAGCTTAGATAACGAAATAAAACAACTGATCATCGACTGTCTCGATTTAGAAGACGTCAGTATTGATGATATCGACTCTGACGCCCCACTATTTGGTGAAGGCCTAGGGCTCGATTCTATCGACGCATTAGAACTTGGCTTAGCAATTAAAAAGCAGTTTGATGTGAAAATTGAAGCTAATTCTGATGCAACCAAACAACACTTCTATAGCGTTGCCAGCTTAGTCAGCTTTATTGAGTCACAGCGAGCGTAGGAGAAATTATGCAAAGTCGTGAACAGATCCTTGAAATGCTGACTCAAATTTTAGTCGATGAGTTTGAAATTGACGCGAGTGATATCACCTTAGAAGCCTCTTTGTATGAAGAGCTCGATCTAGACAGCATCGATGCCGTAGATTTGGTGATCAAACTACAGCAAATGACAGGTAAAAAAATTAAACCTGAAGAGTTTAAAGCGGTGAGAACCGTTAACGATGTCGTGTCGGCTATCGAAGGCTTAGTCAAAGAGTAATGCGACTCTTTTTGCAAATAGTGACAAGCTTAGTGGTCATCGCTTATCCACTTGCGGTCTATTTTGGTTTGCACTATTTGCCCGCTGGCACCATTGCGCTCGTCTTATGCGCAATATTAGTCTTACGACTGGTATTACAACAGCAAAAAGTAAAGTCATTGATGTTGCCACTGCTTGTTGGCATCGGCTTAACAGCAGGAAGCTTTGTTGCTAAAGAGAATAATTGGTTACTGTTTTATCCTGTGGTGATTAACCTCACCATGCTGGGTCTTTTTGGTTACTCACTAAAACATGGCCCTAGCATGATAGAAAGGCTAGCCAGACTGAAAGAACCCGACCTGCCCGATGAGGCTATCGGTTATCTCAATAGCGTCACCTTAATTTGGTGCGGCTTATTTATCTTTAATGGCTCGATGGCGCTCTATACAGCGCTGTATACCAGCATCGAAACGTGGACGCTTTATAACGGGCTAATCGCCTACTTGCTCATAGGGTCGCTACTTGGTGGCGAGTGGTTATATCGAACATTTTGGTTAAAAAAGTCATGACGAATCTACTTAAATCTTGGCTATGCCAAGGGCCTACTGCTCAACAGCTAATTAGCTTCAATCATCACGATATTGTAACGGGAGCGGCCTTTACTGCTCAAGTCGCACAATTGCATCGACAGTTAAGTGATTCCGATTCCAAACGCTGGCTACTTAGCTGTGAAAGCAGTGACCTTTTTGCCGTCGGACTCTGCGCCGGGTTACTTGCCGGTAAACAGATAATCCTGCCTGCCAATACTCAAGCTGGCACCTTGAGTGAACTCACTCACGAGTATGATGGCGTGCTCGCCAACATGCCAATTTGTGAAGGTAAGGCGTTTTTACGTCTCGATAAAGATCTCAATCCGACTGCGAGTGACTGGCCACAAACACAAAATTGGGGCGAACTGGTACTCTTTACCTCAGGTAGCAGCGGTAGGCCAAAACGCGTAGCCAAAACCATTGAGCAACTCGACGCCGAAGTCAGCGTGCTTGAGCATACTTTTGCCCAGCACCTGCCTCATTGCAGCGTAATATCGACCGTGACTCATCAGCATATTTATGGCTTGTTATTCAAAGTTCTTTGGCCACTCGCTGCCAGTCGCCCCTTTTTGAGCGATCTGGTTGAATACCCTGAAACCTTAAGCTACTACGCGAACCTGTTTCCAAACCTCTGTTTGATCAGCAGTCCTGCCCAGCTGTCTCGATTGCCCGACGCTCTCGATAATGAGCGACAACTGCGTTCACCTAGCTTAGTGTTCAGCTCTGGCGGACCATTGAGCTTTGAAGCATCACAAGGTGTCGCTAACTGTTACGGTCAAGCGCCTATCGAGGTATTTGGCAGCACAGAAACCGGTGGCATCGCCTACCGTCGTCAACACCAGCCTAATGCAAACTGGCAAGCTTTCGCGCCAATTGAGATCCAACAAGCGCAAAGTGATGGTGCGCTGATGCTAAAATCACCTTACCTACCTGATAATGAATGGCTAAAGTGTGATGACAAAATTGATCTGCAAGCCGATGGCACTTTTTCTCTGCAGGGGCGCTTAGACCGCATTATTAAAGTTGAAGAGAAACGCCTGTCATTGGTACAGATGGAGTCACTATTAGAGAGCCATCCCTATGTCGCACAAGCGGCATTGGTGATGTTAGAGCAACCTAGAGTGCAACTCGGCGCCGCTATAACGCTTTCCCCTCTGGGCATGGAACAACTCGAAGCTAAGGGTAAACTCGCGCTAAATAACCAACTCAAAAACCACTTGCTCAGCCAATTTGAGCGGGTCACGCTACCAAGGCGTTGGCGTTACCCTGAAGCCTTACCGCTTAATCCGCAAGGTAAGCGGGTACACGCAAACATGTTAGCCCTGTTCGATATCGATAAGTTTAAGAGCAAATGATTACCTCTACATTGCCCACCATTATCAGCCATAACAATGAGAATGACTCTGTCACCTGGCGGCTAGAGATTGCTGCCGACCTCGTGTATTTCAATGGCCACTTTCCAGAGCAACCCGTGTTGCCGGGTGTCACTCAGCTCGACTGGGCGATAAAGCTTGGCTGCGCGCATTTTGGTTACCCGGTCAATGTTGCCAGCCTAGAAGTACTTAAATTTCAACAACTGATGCTACCTAACTCCCAGGTAGACCTGACCATTAGCCATAATCCCGCCAAGGCCAAACTGGTATTTACCTATAGCGATGGCGATAAACGTTTCGCATCGGGGCGTATTGCACTCAGTAACGAAGCGGTGCAGGCCATCAACAGTACGGACAATAACTAATGCGGCTCGCTCTGGTTATCCCCAACTATAATCACCGCGGTGCCATTGAACGTACCCTAGAGCAATTAGCGGCTTTTAATCTACCTTGTTATTTAGTTAACGATGGCAGCGACGACGAAACGCGCTTCTTGCTGATCGAGCTGGCTGAAAAATATGACTGGGTGACCCTGCTTCACCACCCATATAACCGGGGTAAAGGCGCTGCAGTAATGACCGGACTACGAACCGCATATGCAGAGGGTTACACCCACGCCCTGCAGGTAGATGCCGATGGTCAACACGATTTAAACGATATACCCGCCATGATAGCCCAGGCCGAGTCGACTCCAGAGGCGCTTATTTCTGGCTTGCCGCAATATGACGAATCCGTGCCGAAAGGCCGATTATACGGCCGTTACATCACTCACTTTTGGGTATGGATAGAAACGTTAAGTTTCGATATTCAAGACTCCATGTGCGGCTTTCGTGTCTATCCGCTCGAGGCAACCGAGAAACTGTTTTTAAGCCATGCCTTAGGCGAGCGCATGGACTTTGATATTGAAGTCTTAGTGCGTCTTTACTGGCAAGGCGTGCCAGTGATTCATTTGCCAACCCGAGTGATCTACCCAGAAGATGGCGTGAGTCATTTTCAAGGGGTTAAAGATAACGTGCGTATCTCATTGATGCACAGCAAACTCTTCTTTGGCATGTTGCTGCGTCAACCGAAAAAGCTTTATCGAAAGCTGCAGCAAAAGCTCACAAGTTCAGGCCAGAATAAGCATTGGTCGAGCATGGGTGAGCGCGGCAGTTACTGGGGAATTAAGCTACTTGCAGAAAGCTACCGCTTAGGGGGGCACTGGCTTTGCCGCGCTATCATGTATCCGGTGATCATCTATTTTTTCATTACCGGCACCACGGCAAGAACCGCTTCTAAGCAATTTTTAACTCATGTGAAGCTTAAGCAACCCAATCATCCACAGCTGGGTGAGCCACTGAGCTGGCGCGACAGCCTGAAGCACTTTTTCGCCTTTGGTAATGCCGCGTTAGACCGAATTGACGCTTGGTGCGATCGCATCAAGCTCGAACAGGTCGATTTTCCTAATCGAGAAATGCTAGCCAATCAATTACTCGCGGGCAATGGCGCGGTATTACTGGTATCGCACTTAGGTAACTTAGAGCTGTGCCGCGCAATATCAATCCACCAGCGCCAAGTCAAAGTCAACGTCATGGTGCTGACGCAAAATGCCGAGAACTTTAATAAGGTGCTCAAGCAGCTCAACCCCGACAGCTCACTAAACCTCATCCAGGTCACCGAATTAGGCCCTAGTACTTCGATTTTGCTACAACAAAAAATTGAAGCGGGGGAATTGGTTGTCATTGCAGGCGATAGAACCTCGTCACAGACTGCTGGTCGCGTGATTTACCAAGACTTTTTAGGCGAGCCAGCTGCATTCCCTCAAGGGCCATTCATTTTGGCCGGGCTACTTGATTGCCCGGTTTATACCATGTTCTGCCTACGGCAAAATGGCCGCTACCATGTGCATTTAGAGCATTTCGCTAACACCTTAAAAGGCCCTAGAGCCGGGAGAAGTGAGCGAATCGAGCAAGCCGTTAACGAATTTAGTCGTCGCTTAGCGCATTTTGCGCTTAAAGAGCCACTGCAATGGTTTAATTTTTATGATTTTTGGCGCAAGGACGAAGAGTTCCAACGAGCCAATGTGCAATGCAAGCAGAGCAATAGTTGCGATATAAAGGACAAGCAAAGCAAATGACCCAACAAACCACTTATAACCCTAGCAAGCAAACAGTTGAATTTGGCTACAATAGTCTGGCACTTGAAGATGTGGTTGCTATTGCCAAAGGGGCACAAGCTAAGCTTAACCAAACCGCTGAGTATCAGGCCTATATTCAAAAAGGCGCGCGGTTTATCGATAGCCTACTGAAAGAAGAAGGCGTCGTATATGGGGTAACCACAGGTTATGGCGACTCTTGTACCGTGACCGTTGGGCTCGATTTAGTCCACGAACTCCCACTGCATCTGACCCGTTTTCACGGCTGCGGTATGGGCGATATTCTGTCTCCTATGCAGGCTCGCGCAGTAATGGCGTGCCGCCTAAGCTCACTCGCTGTAGGCAAGTCAGGCGTCACTTACGAGCTGCTTAAGCGTATAGAAACCCTGCTTAACCTCAACATCACCCCGGTGATCCCTGAAGAAGGCTCAGTGGGCGCGAGCGGCGACTTAACGCCACTGTCTTACCTTGCGGCAGTACTTGTAGGTGAGCGTGATGTGATTTACCAGGGTGAGCGACGTCCAACCAGTGACGTATATAAAGAACTTAATATCGTGCCGCTCACGCTACGCCCTAAAGAGGGCTTAGCACTGATGAACGGTACTGCGGTTATGACCGCCCTTGCTTGTTTAGCTTACGATCGAGCGCAGTACGTGGCGCGTCTTGCCAGTCGTATTACTGCTATGGCGTCGCTGACACTTAAAGGTAACTCGAACCACTTCGACGAAATTTTATTTGCCGCAAAGCCTCATCCAGGGCAAAACCAGATTGCCGCTTGGATCCGTGAAGACTTAAACCATCACATTCACCCTCGCAACTCTGACAGACTGCAAGACAGGTATTCGATCCGCTGTGCACCGCACGTGATTGGAGTACTGCAAGATGCGCTACCGTTTATGCGCCAGTTTATTGAAACCGAGCTTAACAGCGCTAACGACAACCCAATTGTCGACGGTGAAGGTGAGCACATTCTACATGGTGGGCACTTCTACGGCGGGCATATTGCCTTTGCCATGGATGCGATGAAAAACGCAGTGGCTAACATTGCCGATCTTATCGACCGCCAGATGGCGCTGGTGATGGATCAAAAGTTCAACAATGGTCTACCAGCAAATCTTTCAGGCGCTAAAGGCAAACGTAAAGCGATTAACCACGGCTTTAAAGCGGTACAGATTGGCGTATCGGCCTGGACGGCTGAAGCGCTTAAAAACACCATGCCAGCCAGTGTATTCTCTCGCTCCACCGAATGTCATAACCAAGACAAGGTCAGCATGGGCACTATCTCAGCCCGTGACTGTATGCGCATATTACAGCTAACCGAGCAAGTAGCTGCTGCTGCGCTATTAGCCATGTCTCAGGGCATTCGTCTGCGAATAGCGCAGGAAGAATTGGTGCCCAGCTCAATTACCCCGTCACTGGGCAAGACCTTAGCGCAAGTCGAAGCCGATTTTGAGCTACTGACCGAAGACAGACCACTAGAGCAGACACTGCGTTTAACCGTCGATAAGATCCAAAGTGGCTACTGGGAAGTATGCTAGTGAGAAGAGCGCTAATGAAGGGCATTTTACACGCAGAGATGGAAGTCGAAATCCCGTTTCACGACGTGGACTCGATGGGCTATTACTGTTGGCATGGCTTATCTGTTCGAACAGTTTCACTTGGAGTTTCCCAATGAAGGGCATTTTACACGCAGAGATGGAAGTCGAAATCCCGTTTCACGACGTGGACTCGATGGGCTATTACTGTT
>NZ_JBRILT010000026.1:0-66460 GCF_052977065.1 Shewanella sp. 125m-1 | reverse complement strand
CGGTAGTTCAGTTGGTTAGAATACCGGCCTGTCACGCCGGGGGTCGCGGGTTCGAGTCCCGTCCGCTCCGCCAACATTAAGACGAAAGCCTCTGCAGTAATGCAGAGGCTTTTTTCGTTTTGTAATATTTGTTAATTTAGCCGTGACGTCGCGGATGAATCCGCCCCAGCTACGCTTCGCGTTCGTAAGCTCACAGCTATCGCTGTACTCACCCACAAACATTACGAAAAAGCCCAGCTAGTAATAGCAGGGCTTTTTCGTATCTGTTATTTAAAGAAAATTTCAGTGATATGCGTAAGCACTTTGCTAAAGGAGCGGTTACTCTCAACCATCCATGGGTTTCGTGACATTTTTGCATCCATGCACTTCGTAGCTCAGTTGGACTGAGATTGTTCCAGACAATCTCTAGAATTCACTTCATCCATGGAGTTCTTAGGGCATTTCATTAGAGTTAGTCGGGCCTGTCACGCTGGGGGCGCGGGTTCATCTCTTGATAAGATCAAGACCTCCCCAGCTTCGCATTCATAAGCTCATCGCTACGCGACATTCACCCACAAACATAAAGATGAAAGCCTATGCACTGCTTATTGAAAAGAATGCAGAGGCTTTTTCGTTTAGCGTCAATAATTCTTTAAAAAGAGATAGTCCGCCCCAGTTTAGCTAAAACTAGGCGCTCGTGAGCATGTGGCTATCACTGTACTTACCCTCAAGCATAAAGATAAAAGCTTCATATTTCGATGAGGCTTTTTCCGTTTAGGCGCTACGATAAGCTACAGCAGTTGTTTATTTTATTAACCTTAACACTTAGACGTTATTGCTTAGTTTATTATTGATTTTCGATGCGCTTTTTAAACGCTTTACGTGTTGCTTCATCGGCCTGGCTATACCAAAAATCAAGCATTTGACCGACATTTATCTGATTATTAGGCTGAGCGGCTGTAGCTGTAGCTGTAGCTGTAGCGGTTGTAGGACTAGATGCCTGCGCTGCAACTATCGCTGGGGTTACGGCTTGCACTGTTGCCTCTGGGGGGGCTTGTAGCTTAAGAGAGGCGCTTTGCTGAGTCAGATTGTACGCTGCCATCTCTGTTTTATAGTCACGACCTAGTTGTAAGCCGTCTTTAATTAACTTTCCTTGCTCGAAATTAATCACTTGTTTATTAGCATCTTCCAATGAGATTTGTGGTGATTGGTTGAACTTATCAGCAGCACTATTAGAGCGAATTCTTGGTAAGGTTAACGAAAGCTCAGCATTCGTTTCATCGAACTTAATGATGATCACGTCAGATTGAAACTGAGTTTGAGAACCTTGCTGTTGATAGCGTCCCTGATAGCGAAACGCAATCTGATTCGTGCCATTGTCTAGTTTAAGTGTTTCATGGCCACTAGTTTCTATACCATTGACGAGGACGAGTTCTGAATTAGATGGCATAGACAAGGTCACATCAGCCAATGCTGACGAACTTAACAATAAAACAGAACTACAAGCTGCGGCATAATAACGATTCATCTGGGATCCTAATATGGTGTAATGTCTTCTTTATAGCAGAATGATGTTAAAGTTGCATAGTAAGATGATTTTATTACTGACTTACGTCGTAATGCTTGGATATTAGTAACAGTTTATCTTGTTATATGCGGGTATAATTGCCCTAAACACCGCAAAGGGGAAGCAAGTGCTCACTAAAATTTTAATCACCTTACTTATCATTGCTGGCGCGATGGTTTATATCCGTAAACCGAGAGAAAAAGGTGTCCGAGCGAGTACAAAAGAGTTAGGCAAGAACATGAAACTTCGGCTCGGTGCTTATGTACTCGTCAGCTTATCTCTCACTGCGTCAGCTGCCTATTGGTATTGGGATTGGAGTGATGGTAATAAAGTTGTCAGTGTAACGATAGTGTCACCTATGAGTGAGGAAACCGTAGTTTATCAAGTTAGAAAGAAGGATATTGCTAGCAATGAGTTAACAACTGTTAACGGAATTCGCATTAGATTGTCCAATCAGGAACGAATTATCGTTGCTAATACGGTAAATAAGTAATATTTGTGCACTTTATTATGCTTTGCCCTTTGTAATATGACGTTATAGGTTAGAATAGCCCAAATTTTTTGTTCAGAATATTTGCTATAAGCGTTTAAAGGAGGAGCTATGATTACAGCCTATGCCTATGAGGATCGTAAACTTACGATTATTGAATTGAGCATCAAGGATAGTATCCCTCCCAGTATTATTTGGCTGGACCTATATAAACCCGATGAACATGAAAGAGAATGGTTAAGCCATTTTTCTGTTGAAGATGTGCCGGATGAAGAGGATATCAATGAGATTGAGGCTTCTGCGCGTTTTTATCAGAATAATGATGGACTACACATCAACTCTTTGTTTCCACAGCGTGCAGGGCAAGATGTTAAAGGCGTAAACGTCTCTTTTAATTTACGCAAAAACTTTTTACTGACAATCCGTGACGAAGATGTGGGACTTATCCGCTTGCTGCGTAACTACCTGAGACTGGGTAAAATCGACGCAACTACACCTGAAACTCTCTTGCTAGAGCTATTTAATCTTAAAGTTGATTATCTTTCAGACCTGATTGAGGACGTATATACCGTACTTGAAAACGTCAGTGAAGAGGTGTTTAAGAATGAAGAGCTTGATGATGTGTTTAAGCTGATCACCCGCCAAGAAGATTCAAACGGCAAAATTCGATTAAGTTTGCTCGATACCCAACGTTCGTTAAGGTTTATGCAGAAGCATTATCGTGGCCAATTGACCGATGATGAGTTAAAAGATCTGCGTGAGATGCTGTCAGATATTGAGTCTTTGATGCCTCATAGTCAGTTTATTTTCGACAAGCTGAACTTCTTACTCGATGCCGCTATGGGTTTTAGTGGTTTGCAGCAAAACAAGATCATTAAGATCTTTTCTGTTGCCGCCGTGGTATTTTTACCGCCAACAGTGATAGCAAGCTCCTACGGCATGAACTTTGTAAATATGCCTGAGCTTGACTGGAAATTGGGCTACCCAATGGCGATTGCAATGATGTTTGGTAGTGCTGCGGGAACCTATTTTTTCTTTAAACGAAAAGGTTGGCTATAGTTTACTCTGCAATAGCTAGCAACCACGCTATTGAAGAAAGAAAGAAAGAAAGAAAGAAAGAAAGAAAGAAAGAAAGAAAGAAAGCTCGCAATCGCGAGCTTTTTTGTGCCGATGTCACATACCCATGGCATGTTGTTTACGGTCGCGATTAACCTTTCTAGTCTTTTTTACCCTTTTTAGTCTTTTGCTGAAAGGGGACCACATCCGCTTTATTTTGAAAGAACAGTTCAGGTTGAGAATACACCTGATTTAATAGCGCAAGTTTTTTAAACATCAGCTCGCTAACGACTTGGCAACGTTGATAAGGACTGTTGCAGAGCGCTAAGCGTTTGTCTAAGTGATCAAGCAAACAGGTGAGATTGGCTTGGTTCGCTTTACTGCTTTGGGCGATGGTTTCTTTGCAAAGGTGTTTTTGTAGTGCATCTAGTTTTTTTGGGGCATTTTCTGCAAGCCATAATAATCGGTCAAAACTTGGAAGTTTAGTCATAATAACTTCCTCCAGCGTGATAACTCATTCTATAAAACTAGTCAGTTAGCGCTAATTGGGCAAGAAACCTGCAATATGCAGGCTATTTTAAGCGCGTGGTTATACCAGTCAATAAAGTCATTAATCCCCATTTTTGTTAGATATATATCTGTGCGGGGCGGTTTTACGTCGAGTTACAACGAAAGAGAATTATTTTTCAGTGTATTACGCAAAGATATCGCCCTAGCTTGCAGGAATGTTAATTCCCACTGAAAGGGCTGATATTTATTGGACTAATATTACTTTTCTGCACCAAAGAAGTAGCTGATCTTCTCCCTAGGGTTTAGGTACTTAATCACTTTTTCCGGAAGCGCTGCAACAGGTAAGCATCGGACGATGCTTAAGCCCTCATTGGCCAGGTCGACAATAGGTGCTTGCTCTTTGGGTACGGTGGGATCATATACCAACACCCGTGGTAACAGTAGTTGGCTTAAGTTGACCGACATCACCATGGCAAACTGACCCGAGGCTAGCTCAACAATACTGCCAGGCGGATAAATACCGAGCATCTTGACTAAGCGACTAATCACTTGCTGATTCAGCTGGGACTGATAGTTTTTATACAGATAACCGAGGGCTGAATAAGGCGTCTTGGCTTTTTTACTGCGGTCAGAGTGACATAAATTATCGTAGGTATTTATGGCACAAACCAACTGACTTAGCTTATCTAAATCTGTTTCTTTTTTACCTTTAGGTACACCCGAACCGTCTAAAAACTCGTGATGGTTTAAGATGATAGGCAATGCTTCTTTAGGAAAGTTATCTGCGGCAATTAATAACTCAGCGCCCATTGCTGGGTGTTGATTAAAATATATCTGTTCTGCATGAGTAAAAGGCGTGGCCTTTCGCAGCAGTGGAGTCGGAACCTTGAGTTTGCCTATATCATGAAATAGCGCGCCCATTCCGACGAGCTCAATGTCTTTTCGGCTCCAAGCTAACTCTTTGGCAATGAGCATGGACAGTACGGCCACATTCAGCGAGTGATAATAGATCCCTTCATCACTTTTGGCGTCAGACATCAAATGAAGTACTAGCTTATCGTCAGTGAGTAATTGATTAACAACACCATGAATGAGCTCTTTAGCTTCATTGACCGCATCAAGCGGGCGATTACGCAGTTTACCGATGAGGCTTCTCATCATGGCAACGTTGCGGGTGAAGTGTTTTTCAGTCTTCTGTAAATGGCGTCTTAACGATTGCTGGGCTTCGATGCTTTTGGCTTTTTGTTGATTTAGCTCGCCAGATAAGCGCTCAAGGTTATTGTCAAGAATGCTTGTCGCTTGTTTAGCTTCAATGCTGGAAAGCGGTTGGGTGTCGCTACGCTCCGGGCGAAGGTAAACAAACTCTATACCAAGATTTTTAATCAATTCAATCTGAGCTTGTTGTTTTATTTTGAAGCTATTGAATATGAAAGGGTGATCTTTCCACGCAATCGGTAACTGAACAAAGTTACCGATCTGCAACTGTGCTACTGCGACTTTACAACTATTCGTCATGGGTATTTTATCGAACGTATCCTAATTTGCTATTTTAACTCAAGTTATATAATTTACAATTACTTAACTGATAAATTTACACATATTGCTAAACAGAGAAACTTAAAATGGACTTCATTGAAATATACCCAAATGCGATCCCTGATGACTTTTGCGATGAGTTGATAAGCAAGTTTAATACGCACTCAGGAGTAAGGGCTGGCCGAACTGGTGGTGGAGTTGATGAATCAAAAAAACGCAGTTTCGATCTTATGCTCGACTCCCATGAAGACTTAGCGCCGCTGAAGAATAAACTGCTCGGTTATACGCTATCTTATGCAACCCAATACTTTGACAAGTATGCGATGGCGCTAATGGGCGCCGTCGCCGTGAATGTTGCCGACGAACAAGGTCAGTCTGTCACGTTAACCCCAGATAACTATGAGCGCTATGGCAAGAGTCGTGCGGAGGCCATCATTAAGTATTTGTACCGCAGTGGCAGTATCAATATTCAAAAGTATCTACAAGCTAAAGGCGGTTACCCCCACTGGCATTCAGAGCAGTTCCCCCAAGTAAGTCATAACGAAGCCTTACACCGTGTGGTTCTGTATATGTTTTATTTGAATGATGTTGAAGAGGGCGGAGAGACAGAGTTTTATTATCAGAATAAGCTGATTAAACCCAAGAAAGGCACTATGGTCATCGCCCCTGCAGGCTTTACTCATTCTCATCGGGGAAACATTCCCAAGAGTCACGATAAGTATATCGCGACCTCTTGGATCATGTTTAATCGCGCCGAACAACTCTATAGCGCTGGCTGATATCTAGATAGGGATCGAGATCCTAAAACAGGCGCCTTCGAGCTTGGATGTTTCGATACTTAGGCGTCCGCCATAGCTAATGACAATCTCATTACACACCGCAAGGCCTATGCCTTGACCGGGCTTTTGAGTATCGGCGCGCACACCTCGCTCAATAATATTCTGACGAATACTCTCTTCAACACCCGGACCATCATCTTCAACCACTAACTCAAACTCACCAGCATCGTTATAGTACGATGACACTTTTACTGTTGAAATACATAGCTTAAAGGCATTTTCCATCAAGTTACCGCAAAGTTCCATTAAGTCGCCTTTATCACCTGGGAACACATGTTCAATAGGAATAGCGGCTTCAAATTGAACTTGTTTGTCGCGGTACACTTTAAATAGCATCTGCGCCAATTGGTTAACCAAGGGGGCAATTTGGGTCTGCTCTTGTTTAAGGCCTTTACGGCCTAACATGGCACGCTTCAATTGATATTTAACCAATTGATCCATTTGGCTGACTTGCTCCATAATCTTCTCGCTGCAAGCCTCTTTATCAAGAGTACGATCATCGGTAATCGCATGTACTGCAGCTAACCGTGTCTTAAGGCTGTGAGCTAAGTCGTTCATTGCATTTTGGTATCGCTGTTGCTGGGCGCTCGATTGTACTAACAGTTGGTTTAGCGCTTGGGTCACTCCCTCTAGCTCTATTGGGTAGCCATCTGACAACGATTTAGCTTTACCATTGTTGATCGAGTTCAACTCATTTCTAAGCCTGACTAAAGGTCGCATTCCCCAATAGGCAGCACTGATCAAAAGCACTAATGCAAGTGCGAGTACGAAGGCTAAGCGAACATAGGTTAGGCGACTAAACTTACTGTATTCCTTTTCAATTTTCTCAGCATCTTTTAATACCAATAGATTGTATTTGTTACTGGCAATATCGAGTGATAATAAGTAGACAAAGTAACCTTTATTATCGGCTAAGGATAAGTAATAGGGCGGAGAGGTGTCTCTTATTTCGTTAAAGCGCTCGCAGGTATCAAATAGGCCACGATCGACCGCTAATGATGAAGTCCATACTTGATTGAAGGTACTATCACAGCTGGCGATAATATATCGTTGAGTTGCGCTATTTTCTTCGAGCCATTCGTCGCTGTTGTCAGGAATAAGGTCATGTTCCCTCAGCTCTGCGGCGACATTGGGGATCTCTGCAATAAGCTGCGCGGTCTCTTCGTTGTAACTATTTTGCGCGTGGAGGATATTAACCATCCACGCTAAGCCAAAGCCTACTAGCGCAATAATTGATAACGATGTGAGAAACATCCGCGTGAGCAGACGTTTCTTAGGTTTGAATCCTAACTGCATGGTAGGTTGAATTTATAGCCCTGACCACGAATGGTAACAATGGGATTTTCGAGGCCATCTTTAGTGAGCTTTTTACGAAGACGGCTAACCATCACTTCGATTGTGTTTGGATCACCTTCTTTGTCACCGTAAATCACATCGAGTAAACGCTGCTTAGCGACGACTTCATGACAGTGGCGCATCAGATACTCAAGAATAAGGTATTCAAACGCGGTCACTTCCATAGGCTGACTGTTAAGGCTGACTTGCTTTGCTGCCAGGTCGATTTCTAGTGGTCCGCTAGTTATCTGTGGTTTGACAAAGCCTGCGCTGCGGCGAACCAGGGCATCGAGGCGTGCCACTAACTCTTCTTTTTGAAACGGTTTCACCAAGTAGTCATCGGCGCCAGCATTTAAGCCTTCAACCTTGTCTTGCCAATTCACACGAGCAGTAAGAATGAGAACGGGGGCTTTAAGGCCATTATCGCGCAGACTTTGAATTAGGCTGATCCCGTCTTGATCGGGTAAGCCTAGGTCGATAATAGCCACATCGATAGGATAATTTGTTGCTTGGTAAAATCCCTCTTTGGCTGTTAATGCTACTTGCACTTGATTACCTAACTCACTCAGTTGCACTTTGAGGTGGTGAGACAAGATAGGGTCATCTTCAACAACTAATATTCGCATAGTCACAATATCCTTGAATTCAATACTGATTAGTTTACGCAGAATTATGCTTACTGCCAACTAGGTGTTTCTTAGTAGAACAAGCTTACGCTTTATATACTTAACCAAGGCTGAACTTAGTGATGCACCTGGTTTGGATGTTGTTTATTTGAACTAAAGAATGATATTTGCCTATAAAATACAAAAAATACCGAATTAGACGTTATTTTGTGTCGTTTTTTCTGGGTTTATTGCTGCTTTTTCGTTAAGGTTACGTGAAAATTTACCCGCAAAAGGATTAAAATATGTCGCTTGTAAGGCGATTTACAGTGCTAGTGCTACTGTTATTAACGCCAAGTGTGATGGCGACTACGTTTACGTTTACAGCTATTCCAGATGAAGATGAACGTCAATTACGGACTCGCTTTGATAAAATAGCCACATACCTTGAAGAAAAGCTCGGTGTTGAAGTTAAATATATCCCAGTAAAGTCTTATTCTGCAGCGGTAACGGCTTTTCGTAACAATCAAGTGCAACTGGCTTGGTTTGGCGGACTGTCTGGTGTACAAGCTAGGCGTTTAGTGCCGGGTTCTGAGGCAATTGCTCAAGGCTACGAAGATCAGTTTTTTAAGAGCTACTTTATTGCCCATGCATCAACAGAAATTGTACCTAGCGACAACTTTCCAAACTTAAACGGTTACACCTTCACCTTTGGTTCAAAAAACTCGACCTCTGGCCGCTTAATGCCGCAATTTTTTATCGAGCGAAACTTAGGTAAAAACAGTAAAGATGTGTTCAAGCGCATAGGTTACTCAGGTGATCACAGCCGCACAATTACTCAGGTTCAAGCGGGTGTCTATCAAGTTGGAGCTGTTAATTACAAGGTATGGGAAACCGCATTAGCCAACGGCAAAGTGGATCTTAATAAAGTGAATGTGATTTGGGAAAGTCCAGCTTACCCTGATTATCAGTGGACGATTCGCGGTGACGTTGATAAAGAGTTTGGCCCAGGCTTTGCTGCAAAAGTGGAGTCGGCGCTCATTGGCATGACCGATCCTCATCTGTTAAAAAGCTTTCCTCGCCAGTCATTTGTCCCGGCTGAGAATCAAGATTATGAGCCGATAGAAGATGTGGCTAAAGCAATAGGGCTGATAGACTAACCTCATGTTAGCGCTAAAAGATGTCGTTATTCAGTTTGGCGATAAAGTGGTTGTAGATCTTGAGAGCTTAGTCATCAGCAAAGGTGAAAAAATTGCCATTATTGGTCGTTCCGGTAGTGGCAAGTCGACCTTGATAAATCATATTTATGAACGATTACGGTCAAGCTCGGCGCTATGTTCACAGCGACAAGGTTTAGTTGAGAATTTAAGTGTGTTTCATAATATTTTTATGGGGGCACTTAATCGCCATCGCTGGTATTACAATCTATTGAACCTTGCTTATCCATTGCACCAGCCGTTAAAAGAGGTTAACCAAATTGCCACCGAACTGGAACTGGACTGCTCACTAACGAGTCCAGTTTCAACCTTGTCGGGTGGGCAAAGGCAGCGTGTGGCACTGGCGCGCGCCTTATATCAACATCAAACATTATTTATTGGTGATGAGCCTTTTTCTGCGCTCGATCCTGTTATGGGGCAACGCTTGTTAAGCCATGTTTTAGCCTGCCACAGTACGGTGGTAATGGTTTTGCACGACATGGATATGGCCTTGACCCATTTTGACCGTGTTATCGGTTTAAAAGAGGGCAGAAAAGTACTCGATGTGTCTGCAAGTTCTCTGGATGTCGATACGCTAGAAGATTTTTATCAAGATAAGTTAGCTACAGACTCTGCTGCGCACGCTTTATTTAACCGTCATTCAGCTAACAGTTCAGCTTGTACAAGCGCTTCGCTACAAAGCGACGCTAAACATCTTTAGTTTGCGCTCCCACAATCGCTCGAGGTTTAGTCTGTTTACCTTTGTTGGTTACTGGCAAAAAGTGACCTTGCTGCTATGGCTGATAACCTTTATCTGTTTTTATGCCGCGGATACCGAAATTATTGCCCTAGATCCGTGGGCAGAACTGTTATTGATTGCTAAAGGTATTGCCGCGCCGGATTTCTTTGCCACTGAATACCTACTCGATGCGTTATGGCAGACCGTGAGTTTTGCACTGCTAGGCATATTCTTAGCGCTGGTGTGGGGCGCGCCCGTATCCCTTATCTACCACAAGCCTTATATTGCCGCCATGTGTGCGTTTGTTCGCTCTATTCATGAGATTTTCTGGGCACTGCTGTTTTTACAGATTTTTGGTTTATCACCATTGACCGGTATTCTTGCTATAGCATTGCCATACGGGGCAACCTTTGCCCGGGTCTTTAGTGATATTTTGCAGCAAGCTCCCACCACAACCTTGCAAACTTTCCCCAATCAGACTGACCGAATTAGCCGATACTTTTATGGTCGAGTTGCACATGTTTTAGTGCCTATTCGAGCCTATGTACGTTATCGGTTTGAGTGTGCATTGAGAAGTAGCGCAGTGTTAGGTTTTGTCGGTATGCCGACCTTAGGTTTTTATCTTGAATCAGCATTTCGCCAAGGTCATTATCATCAAGGCGCTGCTTTACTAATGCTATTTATTGCCTTGATAGGCACTATTCCATATTGGGGGCGTATAAAATTACTGCCGATTTATTTTATAGTCGCAATATGGGCATTGCCAACCATACCTCATGTTGATGGTGGGCTTATTTGGCGTTTTCTAAGCCAAGATATTTTGCCGCCCATGTTTCAAGACTCTTCGCTGCAAAGTCATGCATATCAAAGTGGCGCGATTTCAGGCATGGCGTTACTGAGCCAATTTGTTGATTGGTTAAGCAGGTTACTCAGTGAGCAAGCATTACCCGGTGTGATAGCAACGCTATTACTCGCTTTAGCTGCACTGGGCATGAGCCACCTGTTTGCGCTAATAGGGAGCGCGGTGAGTGACAAACGCTTAAGTGGACGCTTTATCGCTAATATTAACCGGCTGGGATTATTGGTACTGCGTTCTGTACCAGAATATATATTTGCCTTCGTGTTTATGCTTTTGCTAGGGCCGTCAATGTTGCCAGCTATACTCGCTTTGGCAATTCATAACGGTGCACTTATTGCGTACTTAACCATTCGGCACGCGGACGATGTCACGGTATCGGCCCATTTTAATGGCAGACTCGATGGTTACGGCTATGAAGTGCTGCCTGCAATATACCCCAACATGATGGCGTTATTGTTTTATCGTTTTGAGGTGATATTAAGAGAAACCGCCATTTTAGGCATGTTAGGCATCGCCACATTGGGGTTTTATATCGACAGTAATTTTGAAGAGATCCGCTATAACGGCGCATTAGTGCTGATGTGTGTAACAGCTTTGGTCAATATAGTGGTTGATATCTTGAGTCGGCGTATTTTGTACAATAAAAACAAAACGCAGCTAGGGTGTGCTCATTAACAATAAAGCGTTGTAGGAGCTAGCTGCGTTTTTGATAGACGATAGATCTGTTAACTAAAGATGTTACGTTGCTTGCGTTTTTCGATGATGCCATTACCACACCAAGCCGCTAAAAGCGTAAAGGCAATAACACCCGCCATAATAGCACTCAGGCGATACCAAGGCGCGTCAGCCAATATTCGGGTTTGAATGTATTCAAAGCTACTAACTCCCCACACTAAAAATGCCGATACGACTAAACCCACTTGCAGTAATCGAGTCGCCCAATGGGTTTTAATAAACAGCAATAATGGACTTAGGGCAAAAGCAATACACGCCTCATTTTGTCCAAAGCGTAAAAAGTGTGCGCCGATAAGAAGATAAGCTAAACAGATAAGAAGGATCCGCCACCACATGAGACTCTACCTTTGAAATGATACTTGTGGTGTAGAGCTTACGTGAAAGTATAAGCGGTATTCTATAGGCGGCTTCACAATAATGACATTTAACCAGATTAGAAACACTGAAGCCAAGCATCAGACAGAAGCATCAGATAATACACATCGCATCAGAGCTGTACCTTATTCATACTGAGCCATCTACCACTACAACTTATCGCGGATACTTGCGAAAAACTTTGAGTTTACCAACTCACTTTTGGACAGAATGTATGGTACGCCCCGTTATTGCAAACAGTTTCAGTGCTAGTTGAGCAATCTACAATTATGACGGAACCTCTAGGAACAATCTTTGTTGACGCTCCCGGAACAGCCAATCCGTAAGCTTTAAAAGTTGTTAATAGCGATCGCCATTGTATTAGCGATAGACCGTCTGTTTTAAACTTCGGTGAGAACGGATTATTCTCATCAACAAGGTCAATTACATTACCGTTTTTATCAATAACTTTAACAAACTTAAGATGTATAACGTTATCCATATCTTCAAACGAAAGAACGGCATAAGCCTTACCATCATCAAATTCAAAAACGATTGGTCTAGCATTAATCTTTATATAAGAATTAGCGGCTACTGTGGTCATTGATTCTAAATATAAACCTGTTTTCTCAACAATAGTTTGCTTAACTGGAAGGCTGTTAAAGTAGTTACTAACTGCAGTTTCGTTATATGAGGCACCAATAAGCTCATATGCGCTATCTAAAACCTCTTTAGGTGTATCAATTGCAAATAACGATATTGATGAAAGGTGATTTTGTAGGTCTGCAAAATAGTTAAATGTATTCAATTCTGCGTTAGTTAGACTAACTTCGTTAGCAGTTAAGGTATGTTCAAGCCAACAATCGTAAATCCCCCCCCCTTCGCCATCAGGTTCTCTACCATTAGGGTCGCATACAGTTTCATTGTTTTTGTAAACGCTATATTTTTTTACGGTATAATTTTCAATGTTCATCACATGGATGTAAACAGTTTGTTTGGGTATAGCGTTATCTTTTGCAAACTGAGTGAATTGTGCATCAGTAACGCATGAATTACATTCAACATGATAGCTATCAATAGCTACAGCTGATGTGGTTAGCGAGCCAAATAAAAGCGCCGATGTTATAATTTTCTTTAACATTTCATAATCCTTAATGATTTTTATTATTCACGATACGAATTAACGTTTCCCCCAGATAGAGTGCAACACTTAAGTTGTACCTTTTTGTAATACAACATTGTACATATGTATCGCTCATCGCCACACCTAACAAATGTTTCTCGAGCATTTTTTTAGGTATGGTAAAGGGTTTGTAGATACAATATCTTTCATCGGCGAACTTCACTTTTATATTGAAAAGCAACTGAGCGGTAAGGTATTAATACGTTACATTGCAAAAGAGTTACCTCGTAGTAATGGCATAGCCTTAAGAGAAGCCAAACAAAAACAATTTAGGTGTATGCTACTAACCAGTACTATCAGTGAAAATGATTTTGGGGCATTTCCAAGTTGTAAGCCGAACAATTAAAGCCCAAATGTAAGTACCAATTATCCGGTGTAGATGCGGTTGAGGCCGTCGAAAACAGGGACGTTTTCGTTGAGCTCACAAGGACGTGCTCGCAGCGAGCCTCAGCAGTATCTGCACATTCCCCCGCTGGAGGCGATTGATAACTACGAAGCAACAAGTTCAAAAACTCTACTTGATAACACCAACCCAAAAATAAATGTAATCAATCTTCATTTGAAGGCTAACTCACTTTGGGGCATTTCCGTGTTAGACAACAAACCACTACGGCCTAATAAATACACCAATTATCCGGTGTAGATCCGGCCGTGACCGTCCATGATATGGACGTCATGGCCGAGCTTCCAAGGATGGACTTGTTGCGTGTCACGGCAGTGTCTGCACATAAGGTCGTTCCTTCACATCTGCCCCATAGGGATATGGGAAATGTCATTATGATGTAGGGAACATCATTGACCATGTGATCACGACATTCGGACGTCCTGTCCAGCACCCGCTGCAGGCGATTGATAACTCTAAAGCGACTATTTCGAATTAGCAGCCCCGTAGCCACAGCTCAGACAAAAAATGTAATCAACCTTCATTCGAAGGGCAACCAACTTTGGGGCATTTTCAAGTTAGACATCAAACCACGACTTCCCAAATGAAGGCGCCAATTATCCAACGTTGATACGGCTGCAACCGATGAAAACATGGCTGCTCTACGTCATCTATGTCATCTATGTCACCGCGGCATTTGTGAATCCATTCACATCAGATGTTTTCGTTAAGCCTACCTGGACCTACTAGGGGCGAGCCTCAGCAGTATCTGCACATAAGGTCATTCCTTCACATCTGACCCTTAGGAATATGGGAAATGTCATTATGATGTAGGGAACATCATTGACCATGCGATCACGACATTCGGACATCCTGTCCAGCACTCGCTGTATTCGATTTGCTAGTGTGATGCCACGAGTCCCGAGATAATCATCAGTGCTACGCCAATAAATACAAGCCCGGTAACGAGATTAATTAGTGGGCTGGCCTGTTTCATTTTAAGCTGAATAGTGAGCTTGGACAGTACTACCGCAATCAAACTAAACCAGATAAAGGATAAAGAAAACAATAGTAAAGCGGCCATACTCTTAGTTGCGAAACTGACCTGTGGGGTGATCAGAGTAGAGAATAGCGTGATGAAAAACACCAGAGCCTTGGGGTTTAAAATATTGGTATAGAGCCCTTGCATAAAGCCTTTATAAGGGGTTATTCCTCGCCCTTGCGTGGCTGTTTCAATCGATACAGGATCTTTCCAGTGCAGCCATGCAGCTTTTATCGCGCCCATGCCCATCCAGGCTAAATAGCTAGCGCCAGCCAACTGAACAAGGGTGAATAAAAGGGCAGAGCTTTGAATGATAAGGCTAACCCCCGTTAAACTGAGTAGGGTGTGCCCGAGAATCGCGACCGCTATGCCAAGCGCCGAGGCAACAGCTGCAGCGCGAGACTCTTGAGTGGCAAGGCGAACCACTAAAGCAAAATCAGGCCCTGGGCTTGCTAGCGCAATGAGATGGATGAATGACAGTGATATAAGTAATTGAAGTTCCATCTGATGCCTAGGTAATCATTTGATTTACTGCTGATTAACAGCAACATAGCTATTGAGTAAATGCCAAGAAGCTTAATTTAAAACAGCCGTGAGTTTAGAAATAATAAATTAACACGATTGTGAGTAATCAGCCCGTGAATAATCGCAACAATTGGCCCATAATAGACACCGATTTTATGCCAACACTATTGGAGCGCAGAACGTGAAAGGACAGATCTTAAGAGAAATGAAAGTGCTTAAGGCTATTGATCCCGCTTTTGAAATACAAAGACGGGTTGCATTTATTAAGTCAAAGCTTAAGCAGTCCAGTACCTCTTCTTTAGTTTTGGGGATCAGTGGTGGTGTCGATTCTTCATTGGCTGGTCGCTTGTGTCAGCTTGCTATTGATGAGCTGAACGCTGACTCAGAGACTAACCAATACCAGTTCATTGCAGTTCGTTTACCTTACGATGTACAAAAGGATGAAGATGAAGCGCAATTGGCTTGTCAGTTTATTCAACCTTCAAAGCAAGTTACGCTGAATGTAAAACTTGGCGTTGATGGTGTTCATAGTGAAACGCTGGCTGCCGTTGAAGCCGCGGGTATTAGCTTACCAGAAGATGATAAAATTGATTTTGTGAAAGGCAACGTGAAGGCAAGAATGCGCATGGTTGCTCAATACGAGATCGCGGGTTTAGTCGGTGGTTTAGTGGTTGGTACCGATCACAGTGCTGAAAATATAACCGGGTTTTATACTAAGTGGGGCGATGGAGCCTGTGATTTAGCGCCTTTATTTGGCCTAAATAAGCGTCAAGTTCGCCAGCTAGCTGCATGCTTAGGTGCACCAGAACAGCTGGTGGTTAAAGCGCCAACGGCTGATCTGGAAGAGGGCAAACCGCAATTAGAAGATGAAGTCGCACTGGGTTTAACCTATGATCAAATTGATGACTTTTTAGAGGGTAAAGAAGTCAGCCACTTCGTTAATGATAAGCTAGTTGGTATATACCGCGCGACTCAACACAAGCGTGAGCCAATTCCAACAATTTATGACTAGGGTCAAAGCGGCTGAGTAGCGGCTTGGGTTGCGTTAGATGCTAAATTTTATGAGCAAATAATGTGATTTATAAATTTTGATATTAACCCAATGACTTGATTAACAACAAAGGCGCCTAGGCGCCTTTGTTGTTTGTACTTGCCTAGAAAATATGTTGTTCTGTATTACAACATCGAGTATTGGCATGACTTTAAGAAACCGCTTTAAGCAACAGTTTTATACAATAGCTTTAAAAAATGGCTTTAAGTAATAGCGTTAAGCTTTATCTTTAAGCGGCATCGTTAAACCATAGCGTTAAGCGCTAACCTTAAGCAAACGAGCTCAGAGGTTGGCTTAGAGATTAGCTTAGTGCGGGCAAGTTTAATCTGGCCCTTAACTTATCTATTTGCAGGTTCGGAAATTGACGATAATCAAGATAAGGGCAAAGATAGATGGCTTGATTAAGGTGCCTGCTGATATAAGTTGTTGTGGGATCTACTGGATTAAATTGTTGTTCAGATAATGACAATGCGTGAGCGCTTTGCTGGCCACAAACAATGTGAAGTGTGGCGCCTGGCGTTAACTTGGTGGCACCGATGCAGATAGATTCGTTGTGTTTTAATAATTGTGTATCGCGATAGTGTTTCCACTGTTTATCGGTCACTGAAATTTTAGCCATTATGGTAAATATTTTACGCCAATGATTGCCATTAGCGTCGATAAGTTGCGCGATTGCATCGCTTGAGTGGTAATGCCAGTCATCAATGATTGCTGGTGGAGTGGGTAAGTAAAAGCAGGTGCTCGCGGTGAGTTCGCCGATGAGGTAATTATTTTTATTCAATGTAAGCCCTTATCTTTACCAGTTCGTATTAAAAACGTGTACGTTATCTTTTATTATATTGCCTGTTTAGGATGAATAGCGACGCTTATGAAAGCCATTATTATTGGATCAACAAAACATCTTGCCTTTGCTTTGTTTTATGCATCTTTAGGCACTAGCATTGCGTTAATTGCTATGGCCGTATGGTTTTTAAATTCCCGTCCCGATCTGTCACTTTGGCATACTACCGACTTAACCTCTGAATATCGCGTAAACAGCAACCTTAATAGCTTTGAAGAATATCTGGAGCTTGAAGATAAACTGTTCGCTGAGCTAGAAAGTAAAGTGTATCAGCAGCCTGTCGACCCACAGTCCTTCGATATCATTAATCGTTATGTGAGAGGCAGTTATTCGGATCCTGGCCACTGGGAGCAAGATTGGAATCGCAGCTATGAGTGGCCCAAAGCTGATGCCGAATACGGCGTGTTGCTACTGCACGGCATGTCTGATTCTCCGTACGCCATGTCACACTTCGGCAAGCATTATAAAAATAAGGCTCATGTTTTAGGGCTTAGGTTACCAGGCCATGGCACTTTACCCTCAGCACTCACCAATATCTACTGGCAAGACATGGCTGGAGCTGTAGCGCTGGCTACCCAGCATATGAAAACAGCGTTGGGGGACAAACCCCTCTACTTAGTTGGTTTTTCCACAGGGGCAGCGCTCGCGCTAAACTATGAATTAGAGCGCTTAGCGACGAAAAAACTAGCTGATTACTCGGCGATGATTTTTCTTTCTCCTGCAATCGGTTTACCTCCTGTTGCCGCAGGGGCTAAATGGCAAGCAAGGCTAGGTACTGTGCTGGGGCTAGATAAACTGAGCTGGAACAGTATTCAAGCTGAATACGATCCGTTTAAGTATGGTTCTTTTGCGGTTAACGCTGGGGATGTTGTTTATCAACTTTCAATGCGTAATCAACAGCTGATAAAGCAGCTCGGGCAGACGGGATTAAATGCTTTACCTCCCATTTTGACCTTTCAGTCACTGACTGATGATACCGTGGATACAAGCGCTGTGATAAGTGCACTCTATAGCCAGCTACCTGATGCAGGCCATGAATTGGTGCTATTTGATATTAACCGTACGCAAGTCAATTTAAGCCTGATTCTAAATGATCCGTTACAACCTTATCGACAGATGATGACCGATGGAGAATTCAATTATGATTTTACCTTAATTGAAAACCAGAGCCTTGATAGTCGTGCAATTCAAAGCCGTAGTATCAATGACGCTAGTGTCATACCGCTGTCATTAAGCTGGCCTAAGCAAGTTTATTCACTGTCACACGTAGCATTACCGTTTCCTATGAGCGATGGCTTGTATGGCCCTGTTTGGGATGCTGACAAGCAACATATTCAGATAGGCTCAGGTGCTTCTCGAGGAGAGAAAGGGGTGCTCAGTGTTCCGGCTAGCGAGATCATGAGACAGAAATGGAATCCATTTTATCCCTATATACTCAGTAAAATGGACGAGACGATTATCCCCTAATTGTCAGGGAGATCTTTATCTTCTAAGGTCGTGAACACTAATTGGTTTCGACCGGCTTCTTTGGCTTGATATAGGTTGAGATCAGCTTGTTTAACCCAGTCTTCCAGTGATGTACTAAAGGTACCATTACCAATAACTGCTCCGATACTGGTGGTGACTTGAAACGTTTGCTTAGCATCGATGACTAGACTTTCAAGTTTCTGTCTAAATCGTTCCAAGTGATGTTCAATTTTTAGTGCATTACACAGTGGCATGATCAACAGAAACTCTTCGCCGCCATACCGAACAATAATATCTGAATCGCGTTTAAACTCTTGTTTTAGCAACTTGGCAATGCGTTTAAGGGTGAGATCGCCTCCGTCATGACCATAGGTATCGTTAATAAACTTGAACTTATCAAGGTCTAGCAATGCGATTGCAATGACTTCATCGCTTCGTTGGCAAAGCTCTTGAATCGCTGGAAACTTATCTTCTGCATAGCGGCGGTTATATAAGCCCGTTAGTGGGTCTTTTTCTGCCAGCGCTTTTAACTTGCTATTGGCGTGCTCAAGCTCCAGGGTCCGTATTGCTACTTTCTCCTCTAGCTCTAGTTGATAACCAATAAGCTGACTCTTACTTTGCTGTAGACGTTTAAATAGCGAATAAACCTCCTGAGGAGACTCTTCGTTTACAGCATATTCGACATTATTACCTTCAAGGCTAGTGCTGAACTTATTGGCGATATTTTCTAAAGGCAGAGTCAGGCGCGCACTGATCACTCGTGAAATATAAATAGTGATCAATAATGAAATAAGCAGTATTGCAAACGTGGCTAAGTACATGCTTTCGACCAATTCTACCAATGGCCTAAAAGGATTCAGTACAAATAATTGCCAATCATTACTGAGCGTCACACTGGCATAAACATACTCAGGCGCCTTATTGTCGCCGTGGCTGATATTAAGCATTGGGAGAGAGGTAATATAGTTTTCGCTAGGTTGTGAGAAGCTAAACTCGCTCAAGGGCGCTATATCGAGTCCATCTGAGGCGTAAATCACTTTTCTATTTTTATCGATGAGCACAATGGACTGGTGCTGTGAATCAGTGTTGAATTTATCAACCTTTTTAAATTCATTTAAATTGAGTGAACCTTCGATAATACCTATCGGTTGATGAGGGTTGTTGGCTGGGTAAATGGGCGAGCTAATCGCTACAATAGGATCATTACCAAAGCCTTTACCTAAAAACGGTGGTGAAATATAAGCGCGTTGGTTTATATAAGATTCGATAAAATAGTTTCTGTCACGGATGCTAAATTTTTGAGGATTAACAGTGCCATTGGTAAGCAAGGACGCGGGGCTAGCGGCAATGACGTTGCCTTCGTCATTGGCGAGCAACATAGTAATGAATCCAGAGTAATTATTATGTAGCTCAGACAGTAATATTTGTTCTTCTGTCTTACTGTGTTTATTTAGGCTGAGCCAAGCAGCTGCATTGGTAATCGCTCTTGTATGCGAATCAAGATAGGCTTGCGTTGATAAAGCCAGGTGGTTGGCTGAGCTTTTAATATTGCTATACAGCAAGCGTTGTTGGCGTTCAATAAATTGGTTATTAAACAGTAAGGCTGACAATAGCAAAGCGATGGTGATGACGAGGGTAAAAGTATAGGTGAGTTGTGCATTGAACGTTCGACGCTGCTTGTCCTTTACTTTGTATGAAAAGTACCAGAAAGAGGGCGTTAAGATGATCAGCAAAGAGCCGATACAAGCATAAACCAGACCATTAATTCCCTGTTTTAAAATGACGAATGCAATATGACTGCTAGGCAAGTCAGAAAATAAAAAGATATAAAGGTAGAAGAGCGGCATACCGATAAATAGCCAAAAGCTAAAGCTGGCATATAAGGCGTAAATATCTTTTCTTCTAGCTAAACCTAAGCAGAGCGCTTCAACGCCGAATAAGACGTAAACGTGAGGGCTGTCCCAGGCAATCATTAAGCCGGTGACGGTAATGATTGCGGTATAAAGTGCATACCAAGGGCCCAGCAATACTGCGACAATAACGTAGGAAACGTTGCCAAGGATCAGTTGAATGTTAGCAAATAAGTGTATCGGGTATAGGTTGATGATTAAGCCGATTACGCCTAACGAAGTGGCTAACAATAATTTGTTTTTTTCTATTTTCCCCAAAAATATGCGCCTTAGTTAGGGTGGAAGTTTTTGTTTTGTCTTGGCAGTTTACAATCTATTAACTTTATAGCTAGATATCAACTTTTAACCAAATATTAGAGACTGAGTGTGCAAAAAGTAGCCAACAAGGTCAACTTGTTTGACTGAGGCTTTCTTATTGGGAACTATCAGGTTTAAAAGAAAAATATTTAAATTTGATGATATGTCAGACCTCGCTCACATCCTTTACAAGTCATCGAGGAGTCATTCAGCTTTTGTTCAATTTGATGGCTAGATTTAAGTTTCAGTTAAGGTTAATTCATATCATGGTAGGCAAGGGCTGCTGAGACACTAAGTCTTTCATTTATTAGGCAGCACTAACAAAATAAGCCTTAACAGTCTGTGACACCACAAACATTAAGTGCGATAACTCCGATATTAAGGAATGCATATGAAATATTTAACTTTGGTTGCTGCGTTAGCGTTTTCTGCTTCAGCTATGGCTGTAAACTGTACTGACTGCCACGAGACAATTAATGTTGAAGAGCATACAGAAATGGAAGCAAGCATTGCGACTTGTAACGATTGTCACGATATGGCAAGTGCTCACGAGTTAGATACAGAGATCCACACTCCTGACCTAACAATGAAAGAGTGTTCAGACTGTCACGAGTAAATACTCGGCAGTGATAAAAGCGCAGTAGTGATAATTTAACACAGTGCTTTTATCTAATTTGCTACTGCAAATTGCAGATACAAAAAAGCCAGCGATTAGCTGGCTTTTTTGTATAATTTGGTCGGGATAACAGGATTTGAACCTGTGATCTCTTGTCCCCCAGACAAGCGCCTTACCGGACTAGGCCATATCCCGAGATATTCTACAGAACAAGTTATAAAAGCATTTATAACTAAGGGGGTATTTCTGAAGAACCCGCACTTTATCAAGTCATTATTGTTAGCGCAAGCTCTTCATGTGTGATGAGAATTCGTTTGCTTAGTTTATAGTCTTTTATGCTATAGCAGTTTTAGTGGATGTAAAGCCTACGACCTTCTCGCATCACTTCCACAAGCTCTGGGGCACTTAATTTCTTTTTTAACGGCTTAGTATAGTCATTGTCGTAGATACGGTACTTACCATGTCGATCAATAACGGTAATTTCATGCTCTTGATAAATCGCAAAAATACGATGGTCACCAACATAAACCCAAGTCTTATCACTCGGTTGCATTAGGCTCTGATCAGAACTGTAGTCTGATGCAGGGTTGGTACAACCTAAGGTTTGAGTCAAAATTGCCGGCACTAAGCCGTTGTGCGTCGTGCGATATTTTATTTTTTTGGCTGTCTCTTCATTTGACCAATGGATAATCATTGGTACGCGAATGCTATCGGGTGACAGGTTGACTCTTGCTTCGTCAGAATTACTGGTAAACATTTTGCCGCTGATACCTGTAATGACAACCATAGTACTTTTTGGAAGTGTGCTCACAACCTGCTCAATCTGTTTGTCGATAAAGTTAAGCGACTGTCGATACTGGTTAAATAGTACTTTTTGTGCAGGCTTAAACTTTGACGATGCTTGAACCGTTTTAATACCTAAGAAGCCAATAGGCGTGTCATAGCTTTCTGGTGACTTTAGGTTGAGTAAGCTAAACCAGGGTTGGGCCGCCGATTGAGTCCATTTTTGCCAGTTAGCAACGGACTGCAGATCAGATTTTGCGTAGCTGTCGATATGCTCTGAGTTAACGCGTGTAAAGTCGTTAAATATTGCTTGGGGCTGCCCTAGGGTATCTTGAGTGGTAAATAACGCTAATTGATACCCTTTATCGCTGAGTTCTTGGGTTAATACTGGACTACGGAAATGTAAATCTACCGCGTTAGAGTAGCTACCTTGAAGCCCATAAAGCAGGCTAAACATGCCGCTACTAAACTGATTGCCACCGCTGAGGTGTTCAGTAAAGTCCATGTTCTTTTTCGCATAAGATGCAAGGAAAGGCATGGTCGCGCTATCAACTTGATCGGCTCGTAAACTATCAACTGCAATGACTAAAATGTTAGGTAGGTCATCAGCGCTACATTGCAGCTTTGCTAATGGGTAGTCTAGGCTAGCCTTTGGTGGCGTTTGGTTCTGCTGATCTTGAATACCTTCAATACCGTAACTTTCCATTAAGCTTTTAGCCGTAGCGGGGTAAGACAATGGATAAGCATCATCAAAATGGGTAATTTCGGTTACATCTGCGGCATCGCCCCAAATATGGATCAGGTGACTAGCAACAAAACAGGCACCAACAATCACGACTATTCGGTTACCTATATTCCGTTTGCGGATTTTTTCAATCCGTTTCCAAAGGAAATTCGCCAAAGTAAGCTCTATCGCCAAAATGGCGAGAGGTGTGATGATGTAGGAGGTGCCCCTTAATAAGGCATTTAAGTCCGCCCAGGCCAGATCAAATACAAAGGGACTTAGATGAAGACCATAATCATCATAGATAACCGTATCATAGAGTAATAAACATAAGCTCAATGTCGCCACTACAGCGGCATATCCCCTGAGGACCCTTGAATAAGGAAGCAATAAGGTAACAGGGAAGATAAGCACCAGATAAACCATAAAAGCTAAAAAGCTAAAATGACCTACGGTGCTAATAACTAAATAGCCCCAGCCAATAAATGATTCGGGAAGTCCGATGGTGTCGAGATAGCGATAGCCGACAATAATGGCCAGTAGTCCATTAATGAAAGCAAACCAGTGCCCCCAGCTTACTAAGCGTGAGACGCGATCACGTCCAATCTGTTTTTGTCGCTCGACCATGTTGACCCATTTATTGTTTAGGGGTTGTAGAGGCTAAAATCATTATTTTAGCCTCTACTTATTCTGCTTAATATATCTGTATCTTAGTTAGTTTTCACTGACTGCGACAATGCTTTAGCAAATTGCTCTGCAACTACTTGACGCGCCTCAGCTGGAACTTTCTTTTCTAGCAGATGAGTGACGCAATTACCAAGAGCCATCAAGCTTAAGTCTGTTGGAGATTGATGCTTTGCTAGCACTGCAAGTAAATCTGCAATAATAGACTCTACTTGGGTATTAGAATATTTGGATTGAATAGCCATAATTAAAAAGGTTCACTTTAAATCTTGATTAACGGCATATAATAACGGATTTTTTGCAGAAGCTCCGCACTTTTTATTGTACTTTTTACAGTGCTGGTTGCAGTGTTGGAAATTAGGCGGTGGGATTAAGTGACTCTTGTGTTGAAAATCGCCAATCAGCTTTTGCATCAAGCTAACATTCAAGCAATGCTACCTTGTGTGTTCACCCTTCTTGCTTTTGTTTTTATCTTGTTGATTTTCAATGTTTTTACCTTTATTTTCTCGTTTTAATTATAATCTGCTTATTCATTAATACTGCAATCATATGACTTTAAACGTTAGGCCTTAGTTCACTCAAGCAAATATAGATTTATTGCGACTCTCTGGTATGATAGCGGGCATTACAATGTGGTTGGATTAGGTAGGATTGCTCTTCCCTTACCAATGACAGATATCAATTGTTTCCAATAAGAGTGTGAGAAAGCCTTACGCTCCTTGCCAAATTTTATCGAGGCTCAATGAGTATTAACGTCGAACAAGCAATTATCCACTCCATTTCTCAAGATGGTGAAGGTCAACTTAGTTGTCGATTACGTCCACAACCTTTGCTAAATAGCCAAGCGGTTGAGGCGATGCTAGAAGAGTTGCATCAAACTTATACCACCAAAGCCGGTAAAGGGTTTGGCCATTTTGGTATTAGTGGTGAAGATGGCGAAGCAAACACTAAGTTTGAAGAAGCCTTAACCACTTATCGCAGTGGTGAGCTTGGCTTTGTCGAATTTTCTGGGATTGCGGGTAAGTTGCTACAAGAAGAACTGGCTAAGTACGACTTTAGCACTGGCGGGTTCTTGCTGCTATCTTGCTACACCTACATGACAAGCGATTACCTGTTTGTGTCTTTGCTTAACGCAAAATCATCGATGACAGTACTCGACGATATGGAACTGTCGCAAAATACACATTTGGACCTAAACAACGTACAACTCGCTGCACGTATTGATTTAACTGAGTGGCAGGCTGATCCAGAATCGAAAAAGTACATCTCTTTTGTGCGTGGTCGTGCAGGACGTAAAGTTGCTGATTTCTTCTTGGACTTTATGGGCTGTGTTGAAGGTGTTAATACCAAGGCTCAGAACAAGTCGTTGATGAACGCTGTTGAAGATTTTGTGGGTAATAGTGAGTTAACCAAAGATGAGCGTCAACAAGCTCGAGAGCGTGTATTTGATTACTGTAGCGAGCGCTGTGATGAAGGTGCCTCGATTCAGATTAAAGACTTAGCCGATGAACTTGCAGACCAAGGTATGGACTCTTTTTATGACTTTGCCCAAGGCGGCAATTATGAATTAGAAGAGGAGTTCCCTGGTGATAAGCCAACCTTAAGGCAGTTGAAAAAGTTCTCTGGCACAGGTGGTGGTGTAACGCTAAGTTTTGATGGCCAACATCTAGGTGAGAGAGTGATCTACGATCCTGTATCTGACACCATCATTATTAAAGGTGTACCGGCAAACCTTAAAGATCAACTCGATCGCCGTCTTAAGGGTGAGTAACCCCTTAAGCATTACAAATGCCTCTTGTTCATAGCTGATTATGAATAAAGGCAAATTTACAAGCCGAACCTTAAGTGTTCGGCTTTTTTGTGTCGGCTTATATTTCAAAACAGTTCTATAAAAGTGTATGCAGCAAGTTCTAATGGCAAATGTTATTTTGCAGTCAGTAATGAAGATGCATAGTTAACAGCTTCATGGATTGTGTAATGCTTGCTCTAAAAAAGGCAATTCACACTAAAAAAGTCGAATGTTGAGCTTGATCATTGTAAGCTGAAGTTATTATCAGAAGAGTCAGCTTACTGACTCATCAACACATTAGCATCCTGTGGCCATTGCTGCATGGACTAAGACAGGTAGACTGTTTTTCTACCTAGGAGCGAAAATGCAATTGTTTGTTAAAGATTTAACGGTTATCGATTTTTCTTACCTGTGCCCTATACGAGGCATGGTTGGTGAAAGCTGGATTGTTGATGTGTTGCTCGACGGTGGTTTAGATGAGCAAAATATGGTGCTCGACTTCGCGAAAGTGAAGCGCACCATTAAAAATACCATCGATGCGGTGGCAGATCACCGCCTGTTGGTTCCTACTGCCTGTAGTGAAGCCCGTTGGCAGCAACAAGGTGACAGAGTATGGATGGATTTTTCGAGCCAACAAGGTGATATTCATCTGGCCTGTCCGTCGCAAGCATTTGCACTTATTCCGAGTGAAATCATCGATTTTGACAGCGTGAATAAATTTTTACAACAAGCCTTAAAAGAAGTCTTACCCGCAAATGTAGAAGGTATTTCGTTGACACTTAGAAACGAAATACATGATGCTCCTTATTACCATTACAGTCACGGTCTAAAAAAGCACGATGGTAATTGCCAGCGAATCGCTCACGGACATCGTAGTCCTGTAACGGTATTTGAAAATGGCATTGCGGCGCCCAAATGGGATGAGTATTGGGCTAATCGTTGGAACGATATTTACCTCGCGACAATAGACGATCAAGTTCTCGTCGGTTCATTGTCTTTGTCTCCACAGACAGCAGTAAGCGATGCGACCCATTTTGGTTTCCATTACCAAGCGCCCCAAGGTGACTTTCAGTTAGCCATGCCTAAAGCGCTTTGCGATATTCTTCCTCATGACACGACGGTTGAGTTATTGGCTGACTATATGGCACAGACCTTATCTGACAAAGTCCCTAGCAGTGGTTTTAAAGTGATTGCTTACGAAGGCGTGGGGAAAGGCGCTATTGCGAGCAGGACGGTCGGATAACTCAGTATTAAAGGAGTGGCTTTGAAACCATTTACGCAGATTGTTTTTACTAGTTTATTGACTAGCTTAGCTTTTCAAACGAGCGCGGCAGTTCAGCTTAACGGTGAGTTATCTCAAGGGGCACTGATCCGAGCCCAGGTACAACCTGGCACTCAGGTGTTTTTAAATGATGAGCCGGTACGCGTGAACGAGCGAGGTCAGTTTGCGTTCGGCTTTGCCCGTGAAGCGGAGTCAGAGCAGATGCTTAAGCTTGTTTATCCCGATGGTTTGACTGAGCTGAAGCCGTTAAAGATTAAAAAGCAGCAATATAAGATCCAACACGTTAATGGGATCAGTAAGAAAATAATGAAGCCCGATCCTAACGCGCAAGCTCGCGCTGCAAAGGATTCTAAACAAGTCAAAGCGGCTAGGGCACAATTTACTGAGAGTAATGCTTTTGCGCAAAGCTTTATATGGCCATTAACAGGCAGGATCTCAGGAGTGTATGGCAGCCAGCGTGTATATAACGGTAAACCTGGCACACCTCATTATGGGGTTGATGTGGCAGCAAAAACAGGGACTGTGGTTATGGCACCTGCCGATGGCGTGATATCACTCTCTGTGCCAGATATGTTTTATTCTGGCGGCACCATGATCATCGACCATGGTTATGGCGTGAGTTCGAGCTTTTTACACTTAAGTAAGCTTTATGTGAAAGAGGGCGATACCGTCAAACAAGGCGATAAAGTTGCTGAAGTGGGTTCAACAGGCCGCTCGACAGGCCCCCATTTGGATTGGCGAGTGAACTGGTATCAGGTTCGGCTCGATCCAACGACCATAGTCCCATCGATGAAAAGTGTATTGGCACAAAAATAATAGCAATAAACCAGTAATTCTCTGATTTAAAGCCATTAAAAAGCAGTCTTGATGACTGCTTTTTTTGTGCTCTTTGTTCAACAAACGAACAGGCTATTTATAGCGTTTTTTCCACTTAAATAATACTGAGTATTTCCAGAGGTTTTTTATCACAAAGTAACCGACCAGTGAGAAAATACCTGCCAACACAATACAGCCAAGCAAAAACGGCGGACCTATGGTTTCAAGTGATGCTTGGACCCAGTGCCAGCTGGCTTCAAAATTAAATGCTTGTGGCTCATGCCCGAGTAAACTGGCGCCTAAAAGGTAAGCCATATAAAACATAAAAGGCATGGTGATAGGGTTTGTTATCCACACCAGCGCTACTGCAAGTGGTAAGTTTACGTTAAATAATATGGCTAAAGCCGCTGCCAGTACCATTTGAAATGGCATTGGGATCCACGCGACGAACAGGCCTACCGCAAATGCCCCAGGCGCTGAGCGTCTATTTAACGTCCACAGATTTGGCTTTAAGAGTAGATCACCAAACATGCGCAAGTGTTTATGTTCACGCAATGTTTCGGGCTTTGGCATAAATTTTTCAATAATTTTTTTTGGCATAACTTCAATTTGCTGTCTTAACTTAATTCACTATGAATCGATTTATGTGCGGTTACTGCATCACTATTCTGTCAACGATGCTTTGGCCATCCTTGGTGAACCTATACATCCTACCTTTGTTGATCGTAGTGGTTATTACAGCCTGTAAGCGTGCTCCATTTATTGCTGGCAGCTTATTAGCAATAAGCTGGATAAGCATTTTCTATTCACTACTAATGGACTGGAACACTGGCGAAAATATTGAAACATTGAATGTTGAGGCCGAAATCATATCACTTGTTCATACAAACGGCGACCGGATTAGTATGGATATTGTGCTGATCGATTCAATTTCACCCCATCTTGTCAGTAGGAGGATGAGATTAATTTGGAACGAAGCGCCGTTTATTGTTCCTGGTCAGCGTTGGCAATTACAGATTAAAGTTAAACCGATCACGAGCATTTTAAATCAAGGGGGATTTAACCAACAAAAGCATCTGCTCGCTAAGCACATTATAGGCAAAGGTAAGGTTATTAGTGGTCAAATTTTGACAACTGATTTGTCTTACCGTATGAGGCTAATCGAAAAGTTGAAACTAGTTTTATCACCTTATGAAAGTGCCGATCTGCTTTTAGCGCTGCTAAGTGGCGATAAATCAATGATATCGTCTGAGCGTTGGCAACAACTTAGAAATACAGGGGCGGGTCACCTTTTTGCTATCTCGGGGTTACACCTGTCAGTGGTATCACTGTGGTTGTTAATTGCTGCAAAATTGGTTTTGTATCGTCGTTTTCCAGTTTCGAGTCGGCGTAATTGGCTTTGTTGTTTAGCATTCTCACTGCTTGGCGTAGTGGCTTATGCTTATCTTGCGGGCTTTTCGGTGTCTACCCAGCGTGCGCTTATCATGTTGATTGCTTATATCAGCTTTAGCGTGCTGAGCCGTCACTCCTCAAGCTGGGAAAGATTGCTCTATGCACTTTTTGTCATTTTGCTTATCGACCCACTAAGCCCATTGAGCGCAAGTTTTTGGTTATCATTTTGTGCGTTAACCATTATTCTCCTCACGGTAACACGCTACTTCTCCGTAGCTGCTGAGGCGACATCAGGCTCACTAATGTCAGTGACAAATAGGCTTGAGACTCATTCGGCCCAAATCTGCACTTCCGCCCCCCATTCTCTTGAAACTAATGCTCCCGAAATCAATAGCCCGGCGGCGCCAACCCGTTGTATTACGGCTGCAGAAAATAAAAGCTCAATCCCTTATCGGCATTTATGGCCTCAATTAAAAATTGCAGCATTGGCATTTTGGGCAGTGCAGTGGCGCTTAACGCTAGGTCTAGGTGTTATTCAAGCGATTTTCTTCTCTGGGACTTCTCTGGTGAGTCTTTTGGTCAATCTGGTTTTGGTGCCTTGGTTTAGTCTAGTGCTTATTCCGATAAGCCTGATGTCTTTGCTAGCTTTTATCATTATGACAGCTCTGGGTTTTTCTGGCGGTGGTGTTTTTACTCTGGCAGCGCTGGCGATGACTCCTGTGGTTAATTTACTTGATTATGCTAGTGAGGTTAACTTTGTTTGGCTCGATCTTTCTGACGAAGTTGTAGCTGCGTTAATCATGGCCTCTATCGGCCTTTACTTACTGGTTAATATTAAGCAACTTACATGGCGTTTGCCATTGTCAGTAATGTTACTCCCGTTAGTGCTCAGCGTGTTATTTCACTTTAGCGGAGCACCAAAAGAGAACCGTTGGCAGGTTCATTTACTCGATGTCGGGCAAGGATTATCTTTGGTCATAGAGAAAAATAATCGGGCACTTATTTATGATACTGGCGCACGATATGGTGACACCTTTAGTTATGCAGATAGAGTGTTACTTCCTTTTCTAAAAAGTCAGGGGATCGGTAATATTGATTATCTTGTCGTCAGTCATGGTGATAACGACCATGCCGGCGGGGCTGCTTATATTATTGATAAGTATCCCGATGTCGCAGTGATCTCTGATTTGATCCCGATACAGCAACATAGCTGCAGACCTAAGACATTGGTTTGGCAGAATCTTAATCTTGAAATTTTAGCGCCGTTAGAGCCTAAAAAGGGGAATAACGGCTCATGTGTTATTCGAGTTAGCGATACCGGCAATAGCGTGCTACTAACGGGGGACATTGAAAAGCAGACGGAATATCGGTTACTTGAACGAGCAGCAAAGTACGGCTTTAGGTTACAGAGCCGGTTACTCATAGCCCCTCATCATGGCAGTAGAACCTCCTCTACCACATCCTTTATCGATGCTGTCGCCCCCGAGCTGGTTTTATTTCCGGCAGGATTTAGAAATCGCTATGGATTTCCTAAAAAGGAGGTCGTCGAACGTTATGAACAACGTGATATTGCTATGTTTACGGCTGGGGAACAAGGACAGGTTAGTGTTTTATTTGACCAAGAAACTATGAAAGTTCGAACATATCGTTCAGATTTTGCACCATTTTGGTATAGCAAAGTGTTTAGGTTTGGCCAGAATAAAAATCCAGAGTAGAATGCTTCTTTTGCCAAAATGTTAATCTCTCAATGACAACATCTCCTAAAAATGAAGTCTGGACTGTATTTAAGCGCTTATTAGGTTATTTGAAGCCTCTTAAAACAGTATTAGCTTTTGCCATAATCGGCCTCATTATGTACGCCCTTGTGGACGCAACATTTATTGCCGTGATTAAACCATTTATTGATGAAGGCTTTGGTGGTCAAGCAGGCCAAGCGGCCCAAGCTGCTGGTGGTGTAACGGGCGGCGTAAGTAGTCTCGATTTTGGTACTGGTGACGGTTTTAACTCTGGCAGTGATGTTTTGCTGTTGGCACCATTTGTCGTTATCGGCCTGTTCTCACTTCGTGGCCTTGCAAACTTCCTGTCGACCTACTGTATTTCTTACATGAGTGCACGGGTGATTATGGATATGCGCCAAGAAGTCTTCGAGCATTACTTGACTCTGCCGGTAAGCTACATGGATAAAGAAAACACCGGTAACTTAATTTCTCGTGTGACCTACGACACCGAACAGATTGCGCGCGCATCGGGTAGTGCACTGATCACTATCGTTAGAGACAGTATTACCGTGATCGGCATGATTGCTATCATGTTCTATTTCTCTTGGAAACTATCTTTAGTTATCTTAATTGTCGGCCCTATTATCGGCGTAGTGATCACCGTTGTGAGCCGCCGATTCAGAAAAGTGTCTAAGCAAATTCAGACCGCCATGGGCGGAGTCACTGCTGCGACTGAGCAGATGATTAAAGGCCATAAGAACGTATTGTCTTTTGGCGGACAAGAAACAGAAGCTCAGCGTTTTGCAAAAGTTAACGATCAAAACCGTTACCAAACAATGAAACTGGCTACAGCTCAGGCTATTAGCCAGCCGTTAGTGATGATTATCGGTTCGTTTGCATTAGCATTTGTACTTTATGCAGCCAGTATTGACAGCATGAAAGCAGAACTAACAGCGGGTACGTTTGCCACTATTTTAGGTGCCATGCTAGCGATGCTGCAGCCGATTAAAAACCTTACCCGGGTTAACGCTGAATTCCAGCGTGGTATCGCGGCCTGTACTACAGTGTTTGAACTACTCGATACTGAGCCTGAAAGTGATACTGGTACTCTAGAAGTTGAGCGAGTAAAAGGTGAGCTTGCCTTTAATCAGGTAGACTTTAGCTATCCAGGACATGAGAAGCTAGCACTAAGCGGTATTGACTTTAAAGTAGAGCAGGGGCAAACATTAGCATTGGTCGGCCGTTCTGGCTCTGGTAAATCGACCATTGCCAGCTTAGTCACTCGTTTTTATACTGGACTTAAAGCGGGTGAGATCACGCTTGATGGCCAAAATATCAATGATTACAAACTTAAGTCGTTGCGAAGCCAAGTTGCATTAGTCTCACAACAAGTGACCTTGTTTAACGACAGCATTGCTAACAACATCGCTTATGCATATCCAGGTGTGGCGACAAAAGAGCAGATCATTGAAGCGGCGACACTGGCTCATGCGATGGAGTTTATTGAGCCGATGCCAGAAGGGTTAGATACCCAAATTGGCGAAAATGGCGTGATGTTATCTGGTGGGCAGCGTCAGCGCATTGCAATTGCTCGTGCGATATTACGCAATTCGCCAGTACTAATTCTTGATGAAGCGACCTCAGCGCTTGATACTGAGTCTGAAAAGGCAATTCAGCAAGGGCTTGATAACTTACGTCAAAACCGAACCTCTATCGTGATTGCACACCGCTTATCGACGATTGAAAGCGCAGACCAAATTTTAGTGGTTGACCAAGGTAAGATCATCGAGCGTGGTACTCATGAGTCTCTGCTCGCCAAAGGCGGCGCTTATGCCAACTTGTATCAAATGCAGTTTGGTAGCTAAATGCAGTCCTGGGTAAATAAACTGTGGTATCAAGGTCATCCGCTGCGGTTTGCGCTCTGGCCGTTGTCGCTGTTATTTGCGCTGATCACAGGTTTTAGGCGCTTTCTGTTTCGCTTAAAGGTAAAAAAAGCGCTTAAGTTGCCTGTGCCTGTGATTATTGTCGGCAATATTACCGTTGGCGGTAGTGGTAAAACACCCACCGTCATTTATCTTATCGAGTTGCTGAGAAAGCACGGTTTAAAACCCGGGGTTATCAGCCGTGGCTATGGCGTCGAAATTGATGGTGTGCGTGCGGTTTTTCCCGGCGATAGCGCGGATAGTGTTGGCGATGAGCCTGCGATGATAGTGGCTCGAACTCAAGTGCCTATGGTGGTTGGTGCTAAGCGGGTCGATGCCGCTAAACACTTGTTGGTAGAGTTTGATGTGGATATCATTATTAGTGACGATGGATTGCAACACTATCAACTGGCTCGTGATATCGAGCTTATCATTCTTGATGGTGAACGACGTTTAGGTAATGGCATGTTATTGCCAGCAGGCCCACTACGTGAAGGTGCGTGGCGTTTACGCAGTGTTGATCATGTTATCGTTAATGGCGGTGTTGCACTTGCTGATGAGCAGGTGATGACCCTTGAACCTGCCAAATGGTTACCGGTTTCTGCAAATCATAATGCTAGTGCTGCTCCAACAAAAAGTGAACCTCTTGTGGCAATGGCTGGTATCGGCAATCCTCAACGTTTTTTTGATTCTCTGCAAGTGCAGGGATATCAAGTTGCGCAATCGCAAGCATTTGATGATCATAGTGCTTATAGTGAAACAGCGCTTAATCAACTAGCAAATGGCCGTTTGTTGGTGATGACTGAAAAAGATGCGGTGAAATGTCGCGATTTTGCAAAAGATAACTGGTGGTATCTCGCGGTAGATGCGAAGCTATCTCCCTCATTTGATAAACAACTACTGGCCAAAATTGATCGGTTGGTAGCAGATAAGTAAAGGCATTCGAAATGGCATTTGATAAAAAATTACTCGAAATCGTTGCGTGTCCAGTGTGTAAAGGCAAGCTTGAATACAATAAAGAAGCCCAACAGCTGATCTGCAAGGCAGACAAGCTGGCTTATCCTATCAATGACGGTATTCCGGTATTGCTAGAGAACAAAGCCGAGCCTTTGGCTGAATAAGCTAAGCTTGTTATTCTAGAACTAGAGAAAACTAAAAGCACCGAAGAGGTGCTTTTATCATTTTGGTTATCTAAGAGTGCATATGCTGGATAGCAAATAACGGCTTAATAAATTGACGAACAGTTTTAGATTCGTAACTGCTACAGCAATAAAAAAGGCGAAGGTAAACTCTATCGCCCAAGTGTTGCTATAGCTTATCTAGCTTCAAGCACTAGCTAATTTTTTACAGCGTTGACTTCGATATTTACGCCATGAGAAACCTTACTTCCTTCATTGTCTTCTAATAACACTGTTACACCGTCGTTAGCTGGTGTGGCATAATTGATAGCGGCTGCGCTATCAATACCAGGTAGAAGCTCAACAGTAAAGGCACACTCATAGAAATCGTTATCGTTTAGAGAACCACTATATCCAATGGTGTGTCCATTAGCACATGCTGGGTATGGCACAAATTCATGAGACCCACCGTCATTGAGCAATGTATGACCGGGTACCGGTGACAAATGATCAATCACAGACTCACCGTGTATGGTGATATCTGTTAAGGTCACATCTTCGATACCGGTATTTTTAATTTTCAACACCATAAGCTTACTGCTGGCAAATGTCATTGCTGTTACTGGTGGGAGGTTAGTAAAGGTTACGGTTTCATTATCACTGGCCTCTCGCTCTACTAGGTCATCATCGACACCGTAGACCGTAGCAAGGTTGATATGATTACCTCCAGCATCACCTTGTAGCTTCATGGTGATAACACAACTCGCTGAATCACCCGCTGATAGCCAGATACCGTTACCCAGAATGGTACCATTAACATCACAATCTGCTGTGATATCTGTGGCTGTACCAATGGGGTTCATGTTGGCATCCAAAAGCACGTCATCTAATTTGTAGAATTTAACAGCATCAACTGTGGAGGTATTGGTAAACATAAATGTATAGTCAACATCTCTATAGACTGAGGGGTCATCACCGGTTTCACTGACACTCTTTGGAACTGCTGTTTTAACCAGTGAGATCGTTGATGCCACATCAACGACAGCGACCATTTCCGTACTGTCACCAAGTGCTGTGTCACCTTCATCATCTTTGGCTATTGCATCCACTTTATTCATGTGTTTAAAGCCTGCATTGCCGGTAATAGCCTTAGTGAATTTACAAGTGTAAGTTCCGTTCTCAGCGATACTAGTAGACAGCGCGCCACAATCACCCGCTAGAAGATCACCGTATACGCTGTCAGATAGTGTCGTTAGCGTAAGTGGCGAGTCCCAGAATTCGGCATCATTTTTAACCTCAATGGTAAACTCAACATTGCCACCTGGTTCTAATACTTCATTTGGATTAGCCGTTTTAGTCACGGTAATTGCTGGTGGCAGGTTAGTGATCTGTACAGTGATCTCATTACTACAATGATCACCCTCAATACTGCCAGGAATATCGATACAACTATCACCGTCAACAACGGCTGTACCGTTCTTATCTTCTAACGAGAGCATGACTAAGTCATCGTAGAACTGCGGACTTTGGTCATTGGGTAAGTCTCTGTCGACAATGTGTACCGTGAAGGCACAACTGTAGGTGGCACTAGGCAGAATTTCACCGCCGTTAGCAGGCATAGAGCAGTTCGTCGAGGTCAGGTACTGTCCTTCAACATTTGTATTGACTGCAACTGGAGTAGCCCAAAGGTTAATTGAAGCATCGAACGTTCCCTCACCACCAATATCTATTTCATCAGTTAGTGATGTGATAAACAGTGATGTCTGAGCATTAGGGTTAGTAAAGCTTACTGTATAGTTAAAGGCTCCACCTGGTTCACTGCGGGTTGATGATTGGCTGGTTAGGGTTTTAATCACGGTTGGTGGGTTAGGTTTGATAAATACATCGATATCGAAGGTGTCACAACGACATTTAGATGGTGAACCTGCGGGAGTGGGAGCCCCGGCAGAACAATTGCCATATTCTTGTTGGTTCCAAGAAGCACAGTAATTAAAATCGGCCTTGTCTGAGTTATCATCATCACGACACAGCATGGTGATCGTTTCTCCGACATATTCGTGTACTTGACTGTTGCCTGCTTTTTTACTTATATCGGCACAGGCATCACCATCTAAATCGATACCAGGTAATTCAGTTGCACTACCACTTAACACCGAACAGGTATTAGTTTCGCTCTCGTCTTTAGCACTCCATTTGCCTTCTGGTAACCAGATCCCATAACCATAACGGCTGGTGGCCGTGGTTACAATGGTGAAGTCGGCTTTAAAATCAAATTCTTCTCCATCGGTACACTCGACCGGCGTTGTTCCGTCAGGGTTAGTCACATTTTTGACTTCACTGACTCGAATATCATTGGCGGTACAGGTTAAATGGCTACCAGAGTATTGGGCTAAGCAGACATTATTTTTCAGTTGCGGCAAGAATCCCGCATCTGCGGTTGACAGACTCGTGACGCCATAAAGGGTCGTTGCGCTTACCAGCGCAATACCGAGCGCTTTGATAAGTCGTTTGCATTTAAATCGTTTCATAATATTTACCATCTTAATTAGTTAATATGGATAAAACGTACTTGTTACTTTTTGCTAGCCAACTTTTGATAAAGTGCTAGCGTGAAATGTTTAGATATTCGGCGTAATTTAGCGTTGCGCCGTTGTCGACATAGTGCCGATAAAGCTGAACACCGGAGTGAAATAGCTCTATGTCACCGGGCTTCAGTGAGTGAGATTTAGTGAGTGGGTATTCAAACTTGTGACTAAAGAATAAGCAAACACTGCGCCATAGATGTAAGGTTCTGAATACAAAGTTAAAAGTGATACTTAGCGCAGCTTTAAAATGTATTGATGTTTCAAGGATGAAACAGGGGACGATTAGAGTTAATTTTTAACTGTTTGTTTGTGCTCGATTTACACTCTAATGTTGTTCAAGCAGATAGTGTAACGCTTGTTACACTTGGTGTTGCAGCGCATGTCTTTGTAGTATTGGATGTGTCGACATTATGCTGCAATAGTGGGAGTCACAAATGGTGTTTGCACCGCTAGAGTTCGATTTTGCATTTCTTAATCAAACGATAAAAGGTGGTTCTGGATATTTTAAGTTCTCGGGCAGCTGCCGATATATTGTGGTTATTACGTTTAATGGCATCGAGCAGTAGTTCTGTGTCGATTTCAACCCTGTGCTGGGCTAAGTCAACAACATCGTTGTCAGCAGGTTGAATCTTGGTGATTTTTATCCCTAAGTCTGCTTCACTTAACGGGTCACCATTTGCCATTATAATGGCTCTATGTATGCGGTTTTTAAGCTCTCTGACATTACCAGGCCACTCATAGGCAAGCATGGTTTCTGCTGCTTGAGGCGAAAGCGTGTATTGCTGTGCTTTAGAGCTGAAGATTTTTAAATATTCATTGGCGAGCAGTGTTATGTCCGCTTTATGCTCTCTAAGACTCGGTGCGTGAATGTGTAGAATATTAATCCGATAGTATAGATCTTCACGAAATCGCCCCTCTTCAACAGCGGTTTCAAGGTTAATGTGAGAAGCGAAAATAATTCTACAATCAATAGTAATGGCTTTATTGCCGCCTAGGCGCTCTATGATGTGTTCTTCTAGAAAATGTAATAGATTAACTTGAGACTCTAATGATAGATCACCAATTTCATCTAAAAATAGCGTTCCCTTATTAGCCCTTTCTATATGACCAATATATTGCCTATCAGCGCCGGTGAAAGCGCCTTTTTCATGGCCAAATAGTTCGGATTGAATAAGGTTTTGGGGAAGGGCGCCGCAGTTGATCGTGATTAATGGGCCTAAACGCCGTTTGGATTGCTCGTGGATCAAGCGGGCGCAAAGGCCTTTACCTGTACCTGTTTCGCCGCTAATGAGAACTGATTCATCAGAGCCTGCCACTTTGGATAGGTTACATCTTAGCTGCTTGATAAGCTTAGTCTCCCCGAGTAATTGGTGATTGTTACAAGGAGAGGGGCTGAGAGAAGAATAAGGACAGTTGCTCTGCTGGGAAAGCGTTTCTTTTATGACGGCCATACCATATGCGTGGCCTAATGTGTGATTTAGACGATCCCAGTCAATGGGCTGGTGGTGATAATCAGCAAAGTAGCTAGATAAACATGAGGTTAGGTTTTTATCCTGAGTATGCGTTTTTGCAGTGATCGCTATCCAGATAAGGTTATTTTGATGAGCATTGAGGTGTTTTATGGTGCGTAATATCTGTAGTTTGTGACCGTTTGAGATTATTGCTATTGCAACTTTAATCTTGGTTGAATTTACGCATTGCAGCGCACTAGCAAGGCCATCGGCCTGAGTACAGTGCCAATTAAAGGGTTTGAGTTGTCTCTCTCCTTGAAAATCGTGGTCGGTAAAGTTTAATACCAATAGCTCCCTTATCGGTGACTCGCTATGTTTAAAATTGCTCATGGTATTGTCTAGAAGAGGGCTTGTGCTTATTACCAAGTAGAGAATAAGTTATGCACAAATTTTAGGCTGTATATGGGGGATCGCAAGTCTCACAATGTGGGAGCATCTGCGTAACACAGTCTTAAGTCATCTAATTGTTTGTAAAAGCGGTTATTATTATTTTTTATGTTGTCTTAATATTGAGACAGTGGGCCTCAGCCTCCAAGCAGTGTTAAGTAAGCAGCGGTAATATGGTGTTTTTTGATGATGAAAAAATGAGCTCCTCCCTGAGCTCTTATTAGTTGTAGCATTAGCATTGGTTATAACTATTAGGTTATAGGCATTAGTATGGACTTGGGAGCGCCGGACAATCTGCGGGGGCGCTCGGTACATACTTAACTCCGTTACCATCGGCAACCTTCATGTTGTTAAAGGTATCGAGCAAGGTCTTGTAGTGATTTTGCGCTGCGGCGTCGGTACCTTGCCATGCCGCAATAGTCGCTGAAACGATATCTGCGCTAGACATAGTGCCTCCGCCAGGCATCATTAACACCGCATCACCGCCAAGGCGGTACTCAATATTGAACAAAAATGCCAGTAATTGCTGGGCAAGTTGTTCCCTTGGATCGCCGCCACCATTGCCGTCAATGAGAAAATGTGACACTTCGGCTTTCACGGTACCCGCACCTGCTGAAATTCCATCTGTGATTGAGTCATTTTTGTAAGCGGCATCGACAGGTGTACCATTGGTGAACATACCGTCAAATGGCTCATCGCCTTTACCGAAGTAGCTTGTTTCGCTGTCATAAGGGTCTAAACCATTGATATAACTTGTGACAAATGCTGCTTCCATTTCGCGCAGCCCGTTTTTGTTATGCCAATAGCCTTTAGTGCCGAAACTCGCCTCCTTGAAACAGATATTAGTAAATACCACGTCACCTAAAGGCGTGCTGCTATTGTCTAGGTAGGCATTACCCATGATAGGGGGTAATCGACCATCTGGGCCGCTAGCCTCGGAGCGCACATCAAACTCAAGAGTGACACTTGATGTTGCCATCCAGCCTTGAGCAGATGCCTCTTCAACTTGGTAGAAGTCTGATGGATAGAGAGTTAGCGGTGCATCACCATATCCATTGGGTAATAGAACGCTGAAGGTCATCATACCGTTGGCATCTGTTATGCGGTTTGCATAACCGTTTTCTAGGATCGGGTCGGCGGTGAGTCCAAAGCGTGCTACCACTTCGTCATACACGTCTTTATTAACCGTGCTACTGATAGTATCGGGTATAGGGCCACCGTTAGACTCAAGTAAGCTAGGTGCATACTTTAATCGAACTGGCCAGTTAGCTATCCCAACTTCGTTGGCATCATGGATCCCATTATTATTGGTATCGAATACTTTTTTAACCGCAATATTGGCAAAACCCACCTGACTTAATGTAAGAGTGATCTGTGGATCGCTAGCTACCATAGGCTCTACACCTAAGGCTGCAGGGATAAAATCAGAGAACTCATTACTGGTATGTGGCGCTAAGCCGTCATCAAACAAATCAGGACAAGGCATTTCCATGACGAAACGCTGGATAAAGTCATTAGCGTCATCGCCATCCCAAAGATTAGGATCCTCTGGGCCGGTATTGAGTGAGCTAAACGCTTGGTAGTCATGAACATAACCTGATGTGGTTAAATATTGACTATTGAGGTTCTTGTCTTGATGCTCTGTCCATCTGAAGTGGTCTAAAGACCATGTATCATTTAACTGGCCTAGTGCCTCTTTAAGCAAGATAGTGGTTGGGTCGCCACTTGACTCGTCATTGGTGTTATCGTCATTACGCACATTTATGCCATCTTCGATACCATATTGCCATTGCCAGATAAACTTCTCGCCTAGGTCTAAACGACAGTTTAAGTTGGCATCGTGGTAGTTACGCAGTGCGATAATACCGTACTGAGGTTTTTTCTCTTTTACCTTAAAGTTGTCGGTTTTAGCATAGCGTGGAATAAAGCCGTGAAAGCCTTCATTTTGCTCGCTATATTTATCCGTAGGGGTCATCCAAGCTTTATAAACTCCACCTTTATTGGGAGTGTCGGCATAAGGGTAGAGCTGAATGACCATGGCATTGAGAGGGGTTCCACCGTGATCGATGTCTGGGTTAAATTCATGAACCGTAATCGTTTTTTTACCATTGGTTGGGAACTCTGTACAGGAAACCAACTTTCCCTTATCCAAGTAAGTACGGCTCTCTCCTAGGTATTGGGTAATGACGCCATTTTCGATTTTTACTTCTCGGCAGTCGACAGGATCGAGGGAGAGTAGTTGCTTACCGCTAGGATCGGTGACTTGGAAATAGTAGTTACCATCAGGAAGCGCCGCAGCGGATGCTGGCGCATTCATTCTAGGCCCACCATCAAGATAGACTTCGAGTTTACTTCCATATCTCACATTCTCATTAACTATGCCACCATCGGCTGTGGTGGTGAAAATCGCACCCGATAGCGCATTAGCTGCTATTGGCAGTCCTGCAAACATAGGTAAAAATGAGAAACGAGGTTTATTGTGAATACTCATAATTGATACCTCATTTATCGCAATATTCATCCTGATTTAATACATATTTGATACCAACAATTAGGCTATAAGATTCAATGAGATAGACTTTACTCATGACTAAGGTGTCGCAAGAGGGTGACACTCCCAGTTATCTTTAGAGTCTTCAATGATTTAACGTGTCGCATTAGTGGAACAGAATCTTGGGGGCGGAGAAAAGAGGAAGGGCGAACATCTGCTATTTTTCTATGAATGCTTTCTATGAATACTTTTCTTTGAACTAAAGTGCAAAAAGGCTGAATAAACAGCCTTTTTGGGTTTCATCTACGTGTTTGTCTGTATTAATTCATCCAAGGTAATAGCCTTCTTGAGAATCTATCAGCTTGACCAAGGCGTATAGCACTGTTGTGACGCATTCTATACAGCGCTTGATAACACAAGGGCACTAAATACAAGCTAGTGACGGTTGAGAAGGTGAGGCCGCCGATAATCGCAATCGCCATCGGCGAGTATGATGGACCGCCACCGCCGAGCTGAGTATCACCCATGGCAAGTGGGACTAAGCCTAATACTGTTGTTCCTACTGTCATAAGCACTGGACGCAGACGGGTGAAACATACGGCGCTAATGGTGTCTGATAACTCATCAAGCTCAGGTGATAGTTGATTAATCTGATCCACCAGTACAATGCCGTTATTGACCACAATACCCATCAAAATCAAAATCCCAATCATCGCCATAATTGACATAGGCGTACCCGTAAACAGCAGTGCCCAAAATACGCCGGTAATGGAGAATAGGATTGAGGTGATAATTGCAGTTGGCAATAATAACGACTCAAACAGCGCGGCCATGACTATGTAGATCATCGCAATCGCCAAGATCATATTGGTTGCCATTACCGCTTCATCTTCATCTTGTTTTTGAAAGCCACCTCTTAATGAATAGCCGTAACCTGCAGGGAAGTTAACGTTGTCCATCACTTGAGTGATTTTGTTCTGCGCTTCCTCAGTCGTCAGTTCATCTAGATTTGCACCAATCGACAGTGCGGTCTGTCTATCGTAATGCCGAATGGTATCGAATCTTGGTAAAACCTCAACCTTGGCCAAGCTGTCTAAGGTGTAGACACGGTTATCGATGCGGATCACTGGCAGTTGTTTTAACTTCTCAAGCGATAATCGCCATTGCTGCTCAAACGACATTTCGATACGCAGTTCTCCATTGGGATCATGGCGAAATGATCGTAGAGGTGTACCTCGAAGCGCCATCGAGATGCTCGAGGCAATTTCATTGAGCTTAAGATCGAGTCTCGCGGCCATTTGGCGGTCGATGCGGATCACCACTTCTTGTTGGGCACCGTTTAATTCAGAACGCACATCAGTGAGTCCATCAATATTGCTAAGCAGAGGAATGACTTGCTGGCTAAGGCGAATTAACTCAGAAGTTGAACGACCAGTGAGAGAGACGCGCACACCGTTGTTTTCCCCACCCCAGCCAAATTGTGGCTTAGCGATGGCAAACTTAGGAAAACCTTCACGAATGGTTTTCTTGAGTGCTTTCATATCGACTTCGGTATCTTCTTTTAAAATCAGTGTCGATTGACCTCTGTCGGCAGAAAAGTAGCTGTATACCGAATCAATTTGGAACTTGTCTTTATTGGCATACAGATAGCTTTCCATCTTAGTTATCATGGCTTCGGTGACATCTAAACTATGGCGGCCTTCCACTTGATAGTTAATGTATAAACGATTATTGCCTTCACCATCTGATTGATCCTGGCTGACCATACTCAGGGGCAGTGCAGTTGACGCTAAGATCACGAAAGCTAACACACCCGATAGGCGTGGGTGAGCTAAGATCCAGTTGAGGCTACGACGATAGTTTGTTTGCAACCGACTCTGCTTAGTCGTCTTTTTGGCTTTAAAAGTCATTTTACTGAGCATTAATGGCAGCAGAGTTTTAGCGACTAACAAAGATGCAGCCAGTGAAATACAGATAGCGATAGCCACATGTTCTAAAAAGATGGTGAGCTCGACTTTGACGCCGAAAATATTGGGTAAAAATACGATTGCCGTGGTCATGGTGCCCGCTAGTACAGCAAGCGAGACTTTGTCGACGCCCAGAAGAATCGCGCTCGTCTTCATCGGTGCATTGACCGCTTTTTGCTCATCAGCGCTAGCACTCGGTTTAGCATTGCCATCAGTATCGAGTGCCTGCTTTTCTTGCAGTACGCTTTCGGTCACGACCACGGCGTTATCAATCAACATACCTACCGCAAGTAATAAGCCCATCATAGACAAGATATTGAGGCTGTAGCCAAGTAAATACATGGCAGCGAGGGTCATGCAGATAGCAATCGGCACAGAAGAGACAATCACTAAGGTCATTTTTAGATCGCGAAGAAACAGGTACAGAACGACAAATGACAGTAGGGCGCCAATTAACCCCGCAGCAAGTAAATCACGCAGCGATGAGGTAACCCCATAGGCCTGATCTTCCATGACAAACAGTTTAATGCCCTCAAACTGTGAGTCCTGTTTAGCCTCATCAATGACCTTCATGACGCGTTCTGATACCTCGACTAGATTCGCGCCAGACTCTTTAAACACATCTAAGCCGACCGCGTAGTTTTGATCTAAATGACGGCCATCTAATCGCTCCGGCAGTGAAAAACTGACCGTTGCAATATCCCCTAAGGTGATCCCCGGCGCGAGCACTAAGGCGGTAATATCATCTAAGTTTCTAAACTCGCCCTTTGGCGAGACTTGATAAGCACGAGAGTTAGTTTTTAGCACCCCCGCGTTAATGACAAAGTTTTCTTGCTGTAAACGGCGGTTAAGTGCTTGGACTGAAATATTGCTCGATGCCAGCTTATCGGCATTAATGCGAATTTCAATCTGCTTCTGTTCAACCCCATAAAGTGTAACCTGTGATACGCCTTCAACGCGCTCAAGCGGTCTTTTAAGCTGCTTGTCGAGCAGGTCAAACGCGCTAGATAGTTCGCGGTCGCTCGATATTCGCAAGTTGAGTACTGGCATATCGGCGGTACTAAATTGCCTGATAAACACTCGCTCAACATCTTTAGGCAGTAAATGGCGCACCGCATCGATTTTTTCGCGGGCTTCTAAGCTTTTGGTGGCAACGTTTTCTTCCCATTTCATTCTTAGCTCAATTTCAGCACCATTTTGTGAAGAACTCGAACGTAGCTCCTCAATACCGCCCATTGTGGCTAATGACTCCTCCAGTATATTAGTGATATCACGTTCCACTTCCGCAGGTGTTGAGCCTTTATAAGGCACCTCAACAATAACTTGAGGGATGTCGATGCCTGGGAACATCTCAAGTGGTAGTAATCGACTTGAAGCAAGGCCAAAGAGTAGGATTGCCACAAAAAACATTGTGGTGGTCACGGGCCTTGCAATGGCTAAGCGGGTGATATTCATGCTTTGCCTCCTTCAAGCGTTTGCTTGTTGACTACAACTGTCTCACTGTTATTTTTATCAAATTCCTTTCGGTCATACTCTTTTCTGTCAAAGACGGCATAAAGTACAGGCAGCACAACCAAAGTCAGTAAGGTCGACAAAGATAGACCGAAAATGACAGTAATCGCCATTGGCGCCCTCACTTCACTGCCATCACCTAGGCCAAACGCCATAGGAGATAGGCCCAGAGCGGTGGTCATTGTGGTCATGATAATTGGACGTAAACGGGATTTGGCTGCGTTTGAGATTGCAGTCAGCTTATCTTCGCCACTTTGACGTAGTTGGTTAATTCTATCGACCAGTACAATGGCGTTATTAACCACAATCCCCGCCAGCATAATAAGGCCGATAAACACCACCACACTGAGATGGGTTTGGGTGATATACAGACCTAAAATACTGCCACCTACCGCCATTGGTACCGCGATAAGGATGAGTAGGGGATGCAGCAGTGATTCAAATTGACTCGCCATCACCAAGTAAACTAAAAACACCGCTAATACTAAGGCAATTTGTAGAGACTTGAATGAATGCTCCATCTCCTCGTTCTGACCACCAAAGCGGGCTTGAACTGAAGTTGGCAGCGTTTGCGCGGCTAAAATATCGCGAGCGGTTAGCACGGCATCATTTAAGTCCCCGTATGCTAAGTTTGCAGACACAATGGCAACTCGTTGCTGGCTAATGCGGTTAATCGCAGAGGGACCAAGTTTTAGGCTGACATCAGCTACTGCGCTGAGCGATATAGGATGACTACTGTTTGGATTAATAATCATCGAATCGATATCGCTTATCTGATTGCGTTCTTCGAGTTCGCTACGGACCAATATGTCAATTTTACGATCTCTCACTGTGTACTGACTGGCAATCGTACCGCCAATGCGCTGGGCAATGCGGTTAGCGACGGTAGGAGCATCCATACCCAGTGCGGCTAATCGTTCATGGTCAAAGCGAATGCTAAGTTCTGGTTGGCCATCACGTAAACTGGTATTGATATCGGCAAAACGGTCAGATCCCGCTATGGCATCGACTAAATTGTCGGCAGTTTGCTTAAGTTGGCCTAAATCGTAACCAATCAGCTCAATCTCCAGTGGGGTTTTGAAGCTAAATAGCTCAGGGTGTTGCACCTTGGCTTCAAGCTCAGGAATGCGCATTGCTGTTGCACGTAGCTTATTCGCAACAGCATCAAAGGCATTATGATCGCTAAGCACAACTTGTAAACGCCCCCAGTTTTCACCCCCGCGTGAAGTGTCTGATGTCATTAAGCCACCACTACCTGCCTGACTATAGGCATGCTTTACATCGCTGCGATCTTTTATCGACAGCGCAAGGGTTCGCAGTACGCGATCTGTTTGAGCCACTTCAGTTCCAGGTGGCAGTAACACCTCCACATAAAACTCGCCTTGATTCATCGGTGGAATTAGCTCCATGCCAAGGCGCGGTATTAACAGCGTCGCTCCCGCAGTGACAGCAATCGCAATAGATAGCGTTAAGACGCGAAACTTAAGTGCGGCGGCTAATAGCTTATGATAGAAGCGCTCTAATTTGTGGTAGCCCCAGTTAAATGCGCCGCTAATGGGGCGCATTATCAACCCAGTTAACCAAGATAGACTACGTCCCACAATAAGCACTAAGGTTAAGAGTGCGCTTGGCAGATAGTTAAATATCAATACAAAAGGAAACGAAAAGACTGTTGCACTGTAATGTTTCAATTTGGCGATTTTAGTCTGAGGCTTTGGCTTAATGGTTTGTTTCAATAAAGGCGGCAAGGCTTTAAAGCCTTCGCGAGAGGCCAGCATCGGAATTGTCGTGAGCGCGACAAGCAATGAGGCGAGTAGGGCGAAGGTGACAGTTAACGCTTGGTCGGAAAACAGCGCTCCTGCTACACCATCGACAAACACTAATGGTACAAATACCGCAAGGGTGGTGAGGGTTGAAGCAAAAATAGCGCCGGCGACCTCTTTGGTCCCCGTAACCGCAGCTTCGAGTCGGTTCATACCGAGCGACTTACAGCGGTCGATGTTTTCTAGCACCACAATGGCGTTATCAACGAGCAGTCCTACAGCTAAGGCAATTCCCCCTAGTGACATGATGTTAAGGCTGATATTGGCAAAGTACATCATATTGAAGGTTGCGATAACCGAAAACGGAATAGAAATTGAGATAATCAGGGTCGGAATAATATCTCTTAGAAACAGGTAGATGACTAGCATCGATAGCAAGCTACCTATCAAGGCTGCAGTGGTGACTTCATTAACAGCACTTTCAATAAATTCAGATTGATCGTAAATAACCTTTAATTCAGCCTTGGCATTACGCTCATTAAGTTTATTCAGTTCAGCGGTGACTTTACGAGCCACGGCAACAGTATTGGCATCACCTTCTTTATAAATGGCCAGTTCAATCGACTCTTTATCGCCTATGCGAGTAATGTCATTGCGCTCTTTAAAAGCATCGACGATTTGGGCGGCTTCAAAGAGGCGAACCAGTGTTTGCTCATCACGGTAGATCACTATCTGGCCGAGCTCATCAAGCGAGTTAAACTGATTAAGAGTACGAACTAAGTATTCTTTGTCACCTTGGATTACTTTACCTGCCGAAAGGTTAATATTCTCTTCGGCAATACGACTGCGGATAAGATCTGCGCTTAAATTAAGCTGAGTGAGTTTTTGCTGGTTTAACTGAATATGAACTTCTTGCTGTAATCCACCTGAAAGCCTGACCGCTGCAACGCCAGATAAAGACTCAAGTTGGCGCTTTAACTCCTCTTCTGCATAAGTGCGCATCTGTTTTAATTCAGTTTCGCTCATCCCATCTGTTGTGCTTTGTCCGCTTTCACTGACATCTGCAACGGATAGGGCTAAACGTACTATGGGGTCTAAATTAGGGTTGAAACGCAGTAATAATGGCTTTTTCACATCCAGAGGCAACTCAATGGTGTCGAGCTTTTCTCGTACATCTAAGCTTGCCATATCCATATCTGTGCCCCATTCAAACTCAAGCACAACATCAGACATGCCTGAGCGAGAAATTGAGCTGATTTTTCTAAGCCCCTTTACAATACCTGCAGCCTCTTCAATGGGCTTAGACACAAGTTGCTCGACTTCAACGGGCGCCGCACCCACATATAGCGTACGAATAGTGATGGTCGGATAGCTCAAGTCAGGTAAAAGCTTTACCGCAAGGCGAGAGAATCCCACCATGCCGAAAAGAATGACCGCAAACATAAACATCCATACTGTTACCGGTCGATTAACCGCAGTTTTTATAATAGACATAACGTGCTCCGTTGTTACTTATCTATTTAGCTGACGCTAGATCTAATGAATGAGTTAACTCAACTGTCGCTTGAGGCTGAAATTTTTTGATAATAGACACCGCAGTCTCCCTATTTATTTGGCAGACGCTAGGTCTAATGAATTGATGACTTCGACTAATGATTGATCTTTGAGATTCTGTTGACCGCGGATCACAATCTGTTCTCCAGGCTCAATACCGGCGACGATTTCAACGGTATCGGCTTCGCGATAGCCAAGAGAGACACTGCGGCGATCGGCATTTTCACCATCGATAACATAGAGGGCAAATTCGTTGTCTTGGTTTATCACTGCGTTGTAAGGCACTGTGATGACATTACTATGAGTGTCGTACTTAAGCTCAACACGTGTGAACATACCGGCTTTAAGTGTGGCATTTTGATTTGGCACTGACAGCGTGACTTTAAAGGTGCCGCTTTGTGGATCAACGATGGGGCTGATCCGCAATACTGTCGCGTGAGTGGTTTGTTGGAGATGTTTATTAGCGTAAATCTCGGCTTGTTGGCCTAAACGAAGGTGCTGAAGTTGTTGCTCTGGCAGATGTACTATGCCGTAAAGTTCGTCTTGATTAACCACGTAAAATAGTTCATCAAACTCTTTCGCCATATTGCCAGATTTGACAAAGCGGGTGGCAACGATGCCATCGATAGGCGAGCGGATCAGACTTTCTTGGACATAAAGCGCGGCTAAATCTCGCTTTGCCATGGCGGCCTGTAGGTTGTATTCAAGTTTTGCCATAGAGTCGGCACTGAAAAACTCTTTATTGGTTATCTTTTTAAGGCGATTTAATTCTTGCTCAATGATCTCTACTTCTGCTTGAGAGCGGTCTAAATCAAACTTCTGTCTCTTAGAGTCGATAACAGCTAACAGTTGGCCCTTTTTAACTCTATCGCCTTCTTCAACCTTAATCTCTTGGATTAGACCAGCCACTCGAGTGACAACGTTAGCTTCTTGAGGTGCTTCTAATGTGGCAGTCGTGCTGTAAAAAGAAGAAACATCTCCTTGGATGACGGTTGCAGTCTCAACAGGAACAGCATACTTCTCTTCTTCCTTAGCTTGCTCTTCTGCGCCACATGCACTTAATAGTGTTGCGATTAGTAGAGTTAAAATGATTCTATTTTTATTTAACGTTTCCATGTAAGTAGGCCCTAATTCTATTTTCCGATAGGCCTGATAAAGCAGGATGTGTGCCAAAGTAAAAAGTTGTTTTTATTCAGCAGCTTATTTTCATGCTGTGTTCGTTTTTTGTGTTTTGATCACAAAATGTAGCGAAAAGTTACATATGTTGGTTTTTTTAACAAAAAAATACTCTGCTGACGATTTACTGCCTATTTACTGCCTTTAGCTAACTTTATAACAGTGCTTTATAACGATTTCTCACAGATATGAGTTGTGACTAATTGAAAGGTTTAGGCTAGATGAGCCATCAATATCGCGTATTTAGCTAACGGATATGACTGTTTTTACTATGTAGAAACGCCTTTTTTGCTGTCATTAACATTTTTCATGATGAATTTTATTTGGCGTATTATCTCAATTTAAGTGACGAGCTTAAATGTGATGATGACTGATATTTATCCGCGTTTATCTAAATCGATAAATTCACGCTTAGCATCACCCGTATAAAGCTGGCGAGGACGACTGATCTTATGATCAGGCTGATCTAGCATCTCTTTCCAATGTGCAATCCAACCGACTGTGCGGGCTAACGCGAACCATATTGGGTGAACATGCTGGAATATTCTATAGGATAGAACCAGATAATAAAAAAGGCACTCAATGAGTGCCTTTTAGGTCGTCGTATCTCAATTTAAGTGACGAGCTTAAATGTGATGATGACTGATATTTATCCGCGTTTATCTAAATCGATAAAGTCACGCTTAGCATCACCCGTATAAAGCTGGCGAGGACGACTGATCTTATGACCTGGCTGATCTAGCATCTCTTTCCAATGTGCAATCCAACCGACTGTGCGCGCTAGGGCGAACAATACAGTGAACATGCTTGTTGGAATGCCAATGGCTTTCATGATGATCCCTGAGTAGAAATCAACATTGGGATAAAGCTTCTTAGACACGAAATACTCATCTTCTAGTGCAATACGCTCAAGCTCCATGGCTACATCTAGAAGCGGATCGTTCACTTTCAGTTCGGCAAGCACTTCATGACATGTTTCACGCATTACTTTAGCGCGAGGGTCGAAGTTCTTGTAAACACGGTGACCGAAGCCCATAAGACGGAATGGATCTTCTTTATCTTTAGCACGTGCAATAAACTCTGGAATACGATCAACAGTACCGATCTCTTCCAGCATATTTAGGCATGCTTCATTCGCTCCGCCGTGCGCAGGACCCCATAGAGACGCAATACCCGCTGCAATACATGCAAATGGATTAGCACCTGAAGAGCCCGCTAAACGTACGGTAGATGTTGACGCATTTTGCTCGTGGTCAGCGTGTAGGATGAAAATACGATCCATGGCACGTTCAACGATTGGGTTAACCTTGTATTCTTCACAAGGTACTGCAAACATCATGCTTAAGAAGTTGCCAGCATAGCTTAAGTCGTTACGTGGGTAGACAAACGGCTGACCGATTGAATACTTGTAACACATCGCTGCAATTGTTGGCATCTTCGATACCAAACGATACGCGGCAATTTCGCGATGACGTTCGTCATTCACATCTAAAGAGTCTTGGTAAAACGCCGATAGGGCGCCAGTTACGCCACATAACATCGCCATTGGGTGAGCATCAGGTCTGAATCCTCTAAAAAAGAAGGCCAGTTGCTCGTTAACCATGGTGTGAGTCTTTACTGTGTGTACGAATTTTTCGTATTCAGCTTTACTTGGAAGCTCTCCATAAAGCAACAAATAGCATAAATCTAAGTAACTTGATTCTGTCGCCAGTTGATCGATCGGGTAACCGCGGTGAAGCAGTATTCCTTTCTCACCATCGATATAAGTAATTGCAGATTCACAAGATCCGGTCGCAAGAAATCCTGGATCGAAAGTAAAGTAACCTTTGCTACCTAACTTGCTGATGTCGATTACATCAAATCCTGCCGTACCTTCTTTAATAGGCAGATCGATTGAATCATTCCCTGGTAGTTCTAATTTGGCTATATTGTCAGCCATACCCCATTCTCCTTACTTCATTCTTATTGAGTGCGGCTTATCAAACGTCAATACTTTACAGTGAATCTAGATCACATTTCAATTTAAATAAGCGTTTAAATTCGTTAGACCATGGTATTAAATGCCATTAACTACCTGTGCCAACAGCAGCTTGGCAGATTTTTTTACCAAAAAAACTAAATTTGCATAATGTGATGTTTGTATTTGACATTTCACCCACGTATACTTGCCGCAGCTCAGAAGAGCTGCATACATTAGCGATTAGTTATCACTTATTTGCATGCTTAATTAGTGGTTGCTAAAACTGTTAAATGTTTGTTTCAAGTTTTCTTTTGTAAAAGTTCTAAACCGTGATCTTGATCACTGATTAGAATTTGAGCGAAAGCGGTTCATATAACAAAAAATAGCTCAATTGAGCAGAGTGAGCAGAACGTGAAAAAGCAAAGACCTGTCCATTTAGATCTGCAGACCATACGCTTCCCTGCAACAGCGATCGCGTCGATTCTTCATCGTGTATCGGGTGTCATCATGCTGTTTGCCGTCGGTATCCTTATCTGGTTGCTTAATGAATCATTAGCATCAGCCGAGAGTTTCGCTGGCGTCCAATCTCTTTTTGATAACTTTGTTGTTAAGTTCATCGTTTGGGGAATTCTTACCGCGCTGGGTTATCACTTAATAGTGGGTATTCGCCACTTAGTGATGGATGCTGGCTACTGGGAAGAACTTTCTTCTGGTGTAACTTCGGCTAAAGTCGCTATTGCCTTGTCAGTAGTGTTTTCAATCATTGCGGGGATTTGGGTATGGTAACTAACGCAGCAAGTTTTGGGCGCAGCGGTGTCCATGACTTTATTCTTATACGTGCAAGTGCAGTAATCCTAGCCTGTTATACCATTTTCTTGGTTGGGTTTATCGCATGTAGCTCTCCACTAACTTATGACGCATGGCATGGCTTATTTAGCACGTTGCCAATGAAAGTCTTCACCGTACTCGCGCTAGTTGCAGTGTTGATACATGCCTGGATTGGGATCTGGCAGGTGCTGACTGATTATGTAAAGTGTGTTTCTCTACGTGGTGTACTTCAGTTTGTTTTTGTCGTAGCAGCCTTCAGTTATTTGGTCGCAGGCATTTTGATTGTGTGGGGTGTTTAAGTGGGTATTCCAGTTCGCGAATTTGACGCGGTTGTAATCGGTGCTGGTGGCGCCGGTATGCGTGCCGCTCTACAGATTTCTAAAGAAGGTAAGAGCTGTGCGCTGTTATCTAAAGTATTCCCAACTCGTTCTCATACCGTATCTGCACAGGGTGGTATTACTGTAGCCCTTGGTAATGCGCACGAAGATCACTGGGAACAGCACATGTACGATACCGTTAAAGGTTCTGATTTTATCGGTGACCAAGAAGCGATTGAGTTTATGTGTAAGACCGGTCCTGAAGCCGTTATTGAGCTTGAGCATATGGGTTTACCTTTCTCACGTTTCGAAAACGGCACTATTTATCAGCGCCCATTTGGCGGCCAATCTAGAAACTTTGGTGGTGAGCAAGCGGCGCGTACCGCAGCTGCAGCAGACCGTACCGGTCACGCATTATTGCATTGCCTTTACCAGCAAAACGTTAAACATAAGACCGAAGTCTTTTCTGAGTGGTATGCACTCGACTTGGTTAAAAATGAAGACGGTGTGATTGTCGGTTGTACTGCAATTGAAATTGAAACTGGCGAAATTGTTTATTTCAAAGCAAAAGCAACGATTTTAGCGACAGGTGGAGCAGGTCGTATCTACGCCTCTACTACTAACGCTCATATTAACACTGGTGACGGTGTGGGTATGGCGATGCGCGCTGGCGTGCAGATGCAAGACATGGAAATGTGGCAGTTCCACCCAACGGGTATTGCTGGCGCAGGTGTTTTGGTCACTGAAGGTTGTCGTGGCGAAGGCGGTTATCTGCTAAACAAAGACGGCGAACGTTTCATGGAACGTTACGCACCTAATGCGAAAGATTTAGCATCTCGTGACGTGGTTGCACGCTCTATGATGACTGAAATCCGTGAAGGTCGTGGTCTTGATGGCCCATTAGGTCCGCACTGTTTACTTAAGCTTGATCACTTAGGTAAAGAAACCCTTGAAGCACGTCTTCCAGGTGTTTGTGAATTGTCTCGCACGTTCGCACATATCGATCCAGCAGATGGTCCAATCCCAGTTTTACCGACTTGTCACTATATGATGGGTGGTCTACCAGCCAAAGTGAGTGGTCAAGTTGTACGCCAAAATAGCGATGGCACTGAAGAAGATGTAATCGGTCTATTCGCGGTTGGTGAAATAGCATGCGTATCGGTGCACGGTGCGAACCGATTGGGTGGTAACTCATTGTTAGATCTTGTAGTATTTGGTCGAGCAGCGGGTCAACACTTAGGTAAAGCATTGGACGAAACACCGATTGCAAAAGATGCAACACAAGCTGATATCGATGCCTCTCTAGCGCGTCTAAATCGCTGGGAAAGCAACAAAGATGGTGAAGACCCAACGGTTATCCGTAAAGACTTACAACTTTGTATGCAGCTTAACTTCTCAGTATTTAGAAGTGGCGATGCGATGGCTGAAGGCCTTAAAGAGCTTAAAGCTATCCGCGAACGTTTGGCTAATGCGAAACTTTCTGATAACTCAACAGAGTTCAATACTCAGCGTATTGAATGTTTAGAGTTAGATAACTTGATGGCAACTGCAATTGCTACGGCAACAGCGGCCAACTTCCGTACAGAAAGTCGTGGTGCACATTCACGTGAAGATTACCTAGAGCGTGATGATGATAACTGGTTATGCCACAGTATCTACGACCCGGTTACCGAGCTAATGACTAAGCGTGATGTGAACATGGAACCAAAACTTCGTGCCGCATTCCCGCCAATTAAGCGTACCTACTAAGGAGAAGACCCGATGAAATTGGAATTTGCAGTTTATCGCTACAATCCTGATGTAGACACTAAGCCATACATGAAGGATTACAGCTTAGAAGTGGATGAAGGTACCGACATGATGGTACTGGATGCACTATTAAAGCTTAAAGAGTTAGACCCAACACTCGCGTTTAGACGCTCATGCCGTGAAGGCGTATGTGGTAGTGATGGTATCAACATGAATGGTAAAAACGGCCTTGCGTGTATTACGCCAGTTTCTACCTTTAAAGGGAAAAAAATCGAAATCCGTCCACTGCCAGGCATGCCTGTAGTACGTGATTTGATTGTTGACCTAACTCAGTTCTATACCCAGTACGAAAAGATTAAGCCTTTCTTGATTAACGACGAAAAAACGCCTGCGCGTGAACATCTGCAATCACCAGAAGAGCGTGAGCATTTAGATGGACTCTATGAGTGCATCATGTGTGCATGTTGTTCTACGGCTTGTCCTTCATTCTGGTGGAACCCAGACAAGTTTATCGGTCCAAGTGGCTTGCTACATGCCTATCGCTTCTTGATCGATAGCCGTGATACGGCAACTGAGGAGCGTTTATCTGGGCTTGATGACGCGTACAGCGTATTTCGCTGCCACGGCATCATGAACTGCGTTGACGTTTGTCCTAAAGGGCTTAATCCGACAAAAGCAATTGGACATATTAAGTCTATGCTGCTGCAGAGAGCCGTTTAGTATGCAGAACCAAGAGCCGATATTGATATAGCTCTATATGAGTCACTTTCCCTGTGGAGGGTGGCTCTTTTTTGTGTCATGGAAGACAAATATAACGAAAATCTGGAACTCTCGGGGCTACAGAGATTACATATCCTTTACGTTACTAAGGATCTGTATTTATGACTTTGGCTAAGCACGTGTATACAGTTTGAAAGGAATAGAAATGCACCAAGGCATCATGAAAGCCTGGCTCGAATCGTCACATCTTAATGGCGCGAATTCGACCTATGTAGAAGAGATGTATGAAGCCTATCAAGTCGATCCACAGTCAGTTACTGAAGACTGGCGTGTCGTGTTTGATAACCTCCCTCTAGTTAATGGTTCATCAGCGGATGTGCCAGAAGCTGCCCACTCTAAAGTACGCGACTATTTTCGTAGTCTTGCATTAGATGGACGTCAAAAAGGTTCACCTAAGGTGACCGATCATGAAGTCGATGCAAAACAAGTTAAAGTCCTACAGTTAATTAACGCTCACCGTTTCCGTGGTCATCAGAATGCCAATTTAGATCCGCTTGATATTTGGAAGCGCGACAAGGTATCTGAGTTAGACCCAGCATTTCACGGCTTAGATAGCGATGATATGCAGCGTCAATTTAATACGGGTTCATTTGCTCATGGTGGTGAAACCATGAAGCTGGTGGATCTCGTTAAAGCACTAAAGGCGACCTATTGTGGTTCTATCGGTGCTGAGTATATGCACATTACCGATACCGATGAAAAACGTTGGATTCAGCAACGTCTTGAACCGTCTCTGGGTGCTGCAAACTACTCAAAAGAAGATAAGACTCGAATTCTTGAAGGACTCAACGCCGCTGAGGGTATGGAAAAATACCTAGGTGCTAAGTTCCCAGGGGCAAAGCGCTTCTCGTTAGAGGGCGGTGATGCACTCGTTCCTATGATGCGTGAAATTATTTATCGCGCAGGTGATGCGGGTACCAAAGAAGTCGTTATTGGTATGGCACACCGTGGTCGTTTGAACGTGCTAGTCAATATTCTAGGCAAGAAACCATCAGAGTTGTTCGATGAGTTTGCCGGTAAGCACAGTGATGAGCTTAATGGCTCTGGTGACGTTAAATATCACCAAGGTTTCTCCTCAGATTTCGAAACGCCAGGTGGTAACGTTCACCTAGCACTTGCGTTTAACCCATCTCACCTTGAAATCGTTAACCCTGTGGTTATTGGTTCTGTACGTGCGCGTTTAGATAGACGCGGTTGTGATACGGGTTTGCAGGTGATGCCAATCACTATTCATGGTGACTCTGCCATTACTGGCCAGGGTATTGTGCAAGAAACCTTCAACATGTCGCAGACTCGTGGCTTTAAGGTTGGCGGCAGTATCCGTATCGTAGTTAACAATCAGGTTGGCTTTACCACTAACTTAACTGAAGACGTACGTTCAACTGAATACTGTACTGATATCGCTAAGATGGTGCAGGCACCAATTTTCCACGTGAATGCAGATGACCCTGAAGCGGTTGCTTTTGTTTCACAATTGGCAGTCGATTACCGTAACGAATTCAAACGTGATGTGGTGATTGACTTGGTTTGTTATCGCCGTCACGGCCATAACGAAGCCGATGAGCCAAGTGCTACTCAGCCTCTTATGTATGCCAAGATTAAAAAGCATCCAACACCAAGAAAGATCTACGCCGATAAGCTAATTGCTGAAAACGCAATGGGTAGCGATGACGTAACTTCGATGGTGAATGCTTATCGTGATGCACTTGATGATGGTGATTGCGTCGTGAAAGAGTGGCGACCAATGACACTTCACTCTGTCGATTGGAGCCCTTATATCGGCGCCGAGTGGAATGATGCATATGATGCGCATATGTCGATTGAGCGCATCAAAAACTTAGCTGATAAAATCAGTTATGTACCAGAAAGCCACAAGCTGCAATCACGCGTTGCTAAGATTTATAAAGATCGTTTAGCAATGGCTGCAGGTGAAAAACTGCTAGATTGGGGCTTTGCCGAGACCTTGGCTTATGCGTCGATTCTTGAAGACAAGAAACGTATCCGTATTACCGGTCAAGATTCTGGTCGCGGTACTTTCTTCCATCGTCACGCAGTATTGCATAATCAAAATGATGCAACGGCTTATATGCCACTGCGCAATATTGCCGATGAGCAAGGGCCCATTGATTTAACCGACTCGGTTTTATCGGAAGCATCAGTCCTAGCATTTGAATACGGTTACGCCACAGCCGAGCCGGGTGGATTAACACTATGGGAAGCTCAGTTTGGTGATTTTGCTAACTGTGCCCAAGTTGTTATCGATCAGTTCTTATCATCGGGTGAGCAGAAGTGGGGCCGTTTATGTGGCTTAACGATGCTATTGCCTCATGGTTATGAAGGGCAAGGTCCTGAGCACTCAAGTGCACGTCTAGAACGTTTCCTCCAACTTTGTGCTAACCACAACATGCAAGTGTGTGTGCCGTCGACACCAGCTCAGGTTTACCACATGCTACGTCGTCAGGTTGTACGCCCTATGCGTCGCCCACTCGTGGTTATGTCGCCTAAGTCATTGCTACGTCATCCATTAGCGGTTTCTAGCCTGGAAGAGTTAGCACACGGTACGTTCCAAAACGTTATCGGCGAAATTGATGAATTAAATGCAAGTAAAGTCGATAGAGTCGTATTTTGTAGCGGAAAAGTTTACTTTGAGCTCTTAGAGCGTCGTCGTAAAGAAGGCTTAGATAATGTTGCGTTAATTCGTGTCGAACAACTGTACCCGTTCCCACATGAAGAAGCGGCAGCAGCCCTTGCTGAATATAGCCACGTTAAAGATTTTGTTTGGTGCCAAGAAGAGCCACAAAACCAAGGTGCTTGGTATTGTAGTCAACATCATTTCTGGAGTGTCATTCCTGGGGGAGCTCAGTTGAGCTACGCAGGCCGTGAAGCTTCAGCTGCACCAGCATGTGGTTACCCTGCATTGCATGCTCAGCAACAAGAATCATTAATCAACAGTGCGTTAAAGCTGTAGTAATAGACATTATATAAAAAGGATCGTAATCCATGAGTATCGAAATTAAGGTACCCGTACTGCCAGAATCAGTTGCAGATGCAACCATTGCGACATGGCATGTTCAAGCTGGCGAGCAAGTTTCTCGTGATCAAATCCTTGTTGATATTGAAACTGATAAAGTCGTACTTGAAGTTGTTGCACCAGAAGACGGACAGATTGCTGAGTTTTTAGCTCAAGAAGGCGATACTGTTCTTGGTGAAGCTGTGATTGCAAGCTTCGTAGCGGGCGCAGTTGCAGGTCAAGAAGTCACTAAAGCTGAAGCTGAAGCTGCAGCACCTGCGGCTGATGAGTCTAATGATGCACTGAGCCCATCAGTTCGTCGTTTAATTGCTGAGCACAACGTTGATGCAAATGCGGTTAACGGTACGGGTATCGGTGGACGTATCACTAAAGAAGATGTTGAAGCTTTTGTTAAGAACAAAGGCGCAGCATCGGCTCCAGCAGTAAGTGCACCAGTTGCCGTAGCACCTCTTGCTGAGCGCAGCGAAAAACGTGTACCTATGACACGTCTTCGTAAAACGATTGCGAATCGTCTACTTGAAGCTAAAAACTCTACAGCCATGCTAACGACGTTTAACGAAGTTAACATGAAGCCAATTATGGATATTCGTAAGCAATATCAAGAGATTTTTGAGAAGCGCCACGGTATTCGTCTAGGTTTCATGTCTTTCTACGTTAAAGCGGTCACTGAAGCACTTAAGCGTTTCCCTGAAGTGAACGCTTCAATAGATGGTGACGAGATTGTTTATCACAACTATTTCGATGTGAGCATTGCAGTATCGACTCCTCGTGGCCTTGTGACCCCCGTTCTACGTGACACAGACAAGATGAGCCTTGCTGATATCGAGCGTAATGTGCGTGAACTCGCCATTAAAGGCCGTGACGGTAAGCTAACAGTAGAAGATATGACTGGTGGTAACTTCACCGTGACTAACGGTGGTGTATTTGGCTCACTGATGTCAACACCAATTCTGAATCTGCCACAAAGCGCAATCTTAGGCATGCATGCCATTAAAGATCGCCCAATGGCAGTAAATGGTCAGGTGGAAATCCTGCCTATGATGTACCTCGCACTTTCTTACGATCACCGGATTGTAGATGGTCGTGAATCAGTTGGTTACTTGGTTGCTATTAAAGACTTCCTAGAAGATCCAACTCGTCTGTTACTTGACCTTTAGGTCAAGGCAGACAATACCCTCGTTGCAGGCCCTACTAGGGCCTGTTGAAAAATTTATAAGAAGTAGAATGGATAGATCATCATGAATTTGCATGAATATCAGGCAAAAGCTCTATTTGCCGAATATGGTTTACCAGTGTCAGAAGGTTTTGCGTGTGATACTGCTCAAGAAGCAGTTGAAGCAGCGGGCCATATTGGCGGTGATATGTGGGTTGTTAAGTGTCAAGTACACGCTGGCGGCCGTGGTAAAGCAGGTGGCGTTAAAGTTACCGGTGATAAAGAAGAGATCCGCGCATTCGCTGAACATTGGTTAGGTAAGAACCTTGTTACTTACCAAACTGACGAGAAAGGTCAGCCAGTAGCTAAGATTTTAGTTGAAAGCTGCACTGATATTGCAAATGAACTGTACCTAGGTGCAGTAGTAGATCGCTCAACACGACGCGTTGTGTTCATGGCGTCTACCGAAGGCGGCGTTGAAATTGAAACCGTGGCAGAAGAAACGCCTGAGTTGATCCATAAAGCGATTATTGATCCGCTTACTGGTCCTCAGCCATACCAGGCACGTGATCTTGGTTTCAAGTTAGGTCTTAACCCAACTCAAATGAAGCAATTCACTAAGGTCTTTATGGGCCTAGCGAAAATGTTTGAAGACCATGATTTCGCACTACTTGAAATCAACCCACTTGTTATCACTGAAGAAGGCAACATTCATTGTCTTGATGGCAAGATTGGTATCGATGGTAACGCATTGTTCCGTCAGCCTAAAATCCGTGAAATGCACGATCCATCACAAGATGATGCTCGTGAAGCTCACGCGGCTAAGTTTGAGCTTAACTATGTAGCACTAGACGGTAACGTTGGTTGCATGGTTAATGGTGCTGGCCTAGCAATGGGTACGATGGATATCGTAAACCTACATGGTGGTAAGCCTGCTAACTTCCTAGATGTAGGCGGTGGAGCGACTAAAGAGCGTGTAGCTGAAGCATTCAAGATCATCTTGTCTGATTCAAACGTTAAAGCTGTTCTTGTGAACATCTTTGGTGGCATCGTTCGTTGTGACATGATTGCTGAAGGCATCATTGGCGCAGTTAAAGAAGTCGGTGTTGAAGTACCTGTTGTTGTACGTCTTGAAGGTACTAACGCTGATCTAGGTCGTGAAGTGCTAGCTAACTCAGATCTAGATATTATCGCAGCTACAAGTCTAACTGACGCGGCTGAGCAAGTAGTTAAAGCTGCGGAGGGCAAATAATGTCTGTATTAATTAACAAAGATACCAAAGTTATCTGTCAAGGTTTTACTGGCGGTCAAGGAACATTCCACTCAGAGCAAGCTATCGCTTACGGCACTAAGATGGTCGGCGGTGTTTCTCCTGGAAAGGGTGGTCAATCTCATCTAGGTCTTCCAGTATTTAATACTGTTAAAGACGCAGTTGAAGTGACCGGTGCTACAGCATCAGTTATCTATGTGCCTGCACCTTTCTGTAAAGATGCAATCCTAGAAGCAATCGACGGTGGCATTGAGCTAATCGTTTGTATTACTGAAGGGATCCCAACGTTAGATATGCTTCAAGTTAAAGTTAAGCTTGAAGAAACTGGCGTACGCATGATTGGTCCAAACTGCCCAGGTGTTATCACACCTGGTGAGTGTAAGATTGGTATCATGCCAGGTCACATCCACAAGCCAGGTAAAGTAGGTATTGTTTCTCGCTCTGGTACGTTAACGTACGAAGCGGTTAAGCAAACTACTGATGAAGGTTTTGGTCAATCAACTTGTGTTGGTATTGGTGGCGACCCTATTCCTGGTACAAACTTCATCGACGTATTGGAAATGTTCCAAAACGATCCACAAACTGAAGCAATCGTAATGATTGGTGAAATTGGTGGCACAGCTGAAGAAGAAGCTGCTGAATACATCAAGGCTAACGTGACTAAACCAGTTGTATCATACATTGCTGGTGTTACTGCACCTGAAGGCAAGCGTATGGGCCATGCTGGCGCAATTATCGCTGGTGGTAAAGGTACGGCAGAAGATAAGTTTGCGGCTCTTGAAGCTGCAGGCGTAACGACTGTACGTTCACTTGCTGATATCGGTAAGGCACTTCGTACTAAAACAGGTTGGTAATTTCTAACCTTGTTTAAAAAAGGCGCTTTTAGCGCCTTTTTTGTTGCCAGCTCTTTATGTTTACAATAAAGGTAAGTGTAATTTTTCAATTTTGTCAGTTTGTTTTTAGAGTTTAATTCTACCAAGAGGGGCAAAGCTAGAACTATTGGCGATAAATCCGTCTTATTTTGTCAAAAATATGGCGTAGTTTTAACAATCTGTTATACCTAATTTATCTATAGGGAACTTGTAGGTAACTTTTATGTCGATGGTTAGTGCAAAAGAATTTTCTGATTGGCTGCGAATGAGGTTTGGTGAACTCAACGAAGGTGTTTCGCTCACCCGTAAAGATATCAATCAGTTAACTGGCCGCCAAAACTTTTCTGCGGATTTTGTTAACGATATCCACTTTGAGCTAATGCGTCATGGGTTAGCCTTTGTAACAGATACGTCTAGAGAGCATTTTTACCTCGTGCCAATTAACAAGCAGTCATGGCGCGACCGCTTAGAGCAGCAGTTCGAGAAGGAGATCTTCTGTAATATTATTCCGCTTAATGTGTCTAGTAAGTAGTATGCTCTCGCTTTAAAGCCCTGCTTTTTATATCTGAATATCTTTATGTTAGGGACTAGGTTATTTCGATGTGGCTAACCCTTCGAGATGACATGGTGTCGCTATGATTTTTATTAGCTGTCAATTTAGCGTTGCCGGTAAAAGGTTTTAGATACATTTTTGACCTAGAAACCACAAAGTTTCAATCTTGTTAACACAACCACCCGTACTCTGCTATTATCCCTGCGCTCAATCTCAATCTCGCTCTAGCTTTATTTATAGCCATTGCTATTCTCCACGCTAGTAAGCCTTTATTTATAAAGGTATTAATTTGTTAAGGGATTTAACTTGATGTCGACGATTACTATCATCTTTCCATTACTTTTTATGGCGAGCTTAGGCTATTTTCTGACGGCGAAGGGGCCGTTTACTAAAGAAAGTATCGGTGGCATAAGCCTATTTACCTTTTATCTGTCCATACCGGCTTTTTTGTTCATTAATATGTACCAAGCCGATCTGGCTAAGAGTTTTGAGCTTAAAAACTTAATGGCTTTTTATCTGCCTGTGCTTGGTGTCTACGGGGTCGTTGCTGGATTATATTGCTGGCTAATGCGAGGGCGTAAAGCTTTACTCACAAGTAGTGCTGTTTATGGATTAGGATGTAGCTATTCCAACACGATTCTTGTTGGTTTGCCAGTTATCGTAGGCGCGCTGGGTGAGAAGATGATGGGCAACGTGTTTGCAATTATCACCTTTCATAGCGCCATGCTTTTTTCATTAACTTTTCTTTTGAGTTATAAGCAAAATACCTCTGGATTCAATGGATGGCAGTTTATAAAAGGCATAGTGTTAAACCCGATTGTATTGGGGATTTCTGCAGGATTACTGTTAAATTTACTCGCGATTAAAGTAGAAGATAACTTATTTAATGGGTTGCGCCTGCTCAGTGAGTCGGCTTTGGCATGTGCCTTGTTTGTGCTTGGGGCAAACCTGAGTTTTTATAAGATAACCAGTCATTGGCAATTAGCGCTTGTCGCTTCCATGGTCAAACTCTTGCTACTGCCATTTTTAGTATTTTTATGTGGATCTAAGCTGTTGTCGATCGATGGTGATAATTTAGTGGTCTTGGTTCTACTCAGTGCTTCACCTTTGGGGGTTAATGCCTATCTAGTTGCTATGCAAGTTCAAGCGCAACAGGCTGTAATCGCCAGTACCGTAGTGTTATCTACGGTACTGTCTGTATTAAGCATGAGCTTTTGGTTGGCGGTGTTACTGTAATCGATTATTAAATTTTGCTAAACAGCATTTCTAGGTCGCGACAGCTCTGCAGGAGAGAGGATATAAACATCCTCGCAATAGAAGTCTTCTGCTTGAGCCGTACGCCACCATTCATTCCATGGACCTGCAACTTTATTCTCGTTAACGAGATCATTCATTTGTAGCGGTTGGATTAAACTGCCTACCGACATTAATAGACCATAGGGAGTACGACGCTTGAGCATATGCGGCTGTAACTTTTCTGGATTGTCTAGCCCCATACTGCCGACTAATTCGAAAAAACTCTCGAGCGTGTTGTGGTGATAATTTTTGACTCGTTCGCTTTTATCTACAATATTAACCGCTCTACTGCGCGCAGGGTCTTGTGTTGCAATCCCCGTAGGACACATGTTGGTGTTGCACTGTCTCGACTGAATACAGCCTAAGGACATCATCATGGTCCTGGCCGCATTAACGGTATCTGCGCCCATCGCAATTTTTGCCAGTAGATCAAAACTTGAGGCTGTTTTTCCTGAGGCGATAATTGTGATCTTGTCTCTGAGTCCTGCACCCGTTAAGGCGTTATCAACGAAATAAATGGCCTCAAGGCACATCATGCCCAATCTATTAGTAAACTCGACAGGAGCGGCTCCTGTGCCGCCTTCTGCACCATCAACGGTAATAAAGTCTGGGGTGATCCCCGTTTCAATCATCGCTTTACATAAACCTAAAAACTCGACAGGGTTACCTACACAGAGTTTAAAGCCAACAGGTTTCCCTTCACTGAGCTGCCGTAATGTCTGAATGAAGTTAAGCAGGTCTTTTGGCGTTGTGCATTCAGGGTTTACAGCTGGAGAGACGCAATCTCTATCTTTGGGGATGTGGCGAATGGCTGCAATCTCATCGGTAATTTTAGCGGCAGGTAATACCCCTCCATGCCCCGGTTTAGCGCCTTGAGAGAGCTTTATCTCAATCATTTTAATTTGCGGGCGAGTGGCCATTGCTGTAAATGTGTCGGGGTTGAAATTACCTGCATCATCACGGCATCCAAACAAACCAGAGCCAATTTGCCAAACTAGGTCGCCATGATGTTTAAGGTGATAGGGACTCACGCCACCTTCACCGGTGTTGTGGTAACAACCCGCTTTTAATGCGCCAAGATTAAGGGATTCGATGGCATTAGCACTCAGTGAGCCAAAACTCATGGCCGAGATATTAAAGTAAGATGCTTGATAGGGCTGTAAACAATCGGGCCCACCAATTTGAATGCGTTTGTTATTTTTATCAACCTCTTTAGGGTGCAGTGATTGCCACAGACTGAGGTAGTTATCTTCTAATAAATTTCTCTGTGTGCCAAAGGCGATGGTGTCGCGCACGTTTTTTGCACGTTGGTAGACTAAAGAACGTTGTTCACGGTTAAAAGGGGTCTCTTCTGTGTCGTTAGCGATGAAGTACTGTTGGATTTCGACTCGATAAGACTCGAGAAAGTAACGTAGATAAGCGACAACAGGGTAGAGCCGGTTAAGTGTATGTGAGCTGTGGTAGATATCAAAATAACCGACAGCAGTATAGAAAAGGGTAAACATCAATACTAAGCTTGGAAACAGCCCAGTGTTGTTAAGCATATAATTGATGGCAATTAGGTTACCTAAGGTTGCAATAACCCAATAGACCTTTTGCATGATAGTCATAAAGCATTCCTTTGTTATTGACTCTAATCTAGCATTGCTATATTGAACGCGATTGGTACGATTTAAGCAAACATGTTTTAATACTTTCTAAACTAAACAAATAACGAGTATATTAGTTACCTAGAAAGGAAGTTGATTAAAAGGAGTTTATTGTGATTATTACTGAGACAGACAGGCTGATTTTGCGTTGGTTTGAGCCTAAAGATACTAAAGCTATCTTTTTGTTGAACAGTGTCCCAGAAGTCCTAACTTATATTCCTGGCGCTCCTATGACTTCAATGTCTCAAGCGACGCAGATTTTAGATAACGTTATTTTACCCAGCTATCAAGAGCGAGGCTACGGCCGCTGGGCTGTAGAGCATAAGTCGGATGGGAAAGTGATTGGATTTTGTGGCCCGACTTTTATTACTGAGTTTAACGAAGTGGAGCTGGGGTACCGATATCTACCACAATATTGGGGGCAAGGTATTGGCTTTGAGGCCGGCGCAGCGGCACTTGAACGCTTTCAGGATTACGACATTCATGAGGCTATTGCGTTAATTTTACTAGGCAATAAAGGCTCGGAAGGCGTTGCGCGTAAGGTGGGGATGAAGCAAAGAAACCGTGATAAATTTATGGGCCATAAAGTGAATGTGTTTCATAAGTTTCTATAGCGGTTACCTAAACAAAAAAACCAGCGACTAAGCTGGTTTTTGTCTCGAGGCGCAGTATTACGCGACGCCGTGGTCGCACTCATCGTTAGTACAAACACCGTATAGATATAAGCTGTGGTTAGTTAGCTTAATGTTATGCTTCATTGCGATTTCATCTTGACGACGTTCAATCATTTCGTCAGAAAATTCGATAACCTTACCGCACGATAGGCATACTAAGTGGTCATGGTGATGCTGAGACGAAAGTTCGAAAACAGCCTTGCCACTCTCAAAGTGGTGGCGAGTAACAATACCTGCATCATCAAACTGGTTAAGTACGCGATATACAGTAGCAAGACCAATCTCTTCACCAATATCCAGTAACTTCTTATAGAGATCTTCAGCACTGATGTGTTGATTCTCTGGCGCTTGCATCAATTCTAAAATTTTGACTCGTGGTAAGGTCACTTTCAAACCGGCTTTCTTTAGCGCTTGATTTCCATCTGTCATTATTGTTCTCTTGATTGCAGAACGATTAGCTATAAGTTAATCAGTTCATTTGTGGGTATTCAATCCATTATATGTGTACAAATTGAAAACTTAAACCTTTGATCTAGCAATAAAGCCTCATATGCAAATAAAAGCCATTAACTAGATATAAAACAAACAATTTAAACGTACTTTTTGTATTGTTATTGCCCATTTATACTAACGCCTAATGTCATCTACGCCGACAAAAAGGCAAGATAGTAGCAAAGACTAATAATAAGGACTGTAGATGTACCAGCAGATTGTAATATTGACCGGGGCAGGGATCTCTGCTGAATCTGGGTTACGTACCTTTAGAGATCAAGATGGTTTATGGGAAGAGCATAAAATCGAAGAGGTCGCGACCCCTGAAGGCTACGCCAATAACCCATTGTTAGTTGAACGTTTCTATAACGATAGATGGCAACAGTTTCATAATGGCTCTATCGAACCCAATGCGGGCCATATTGCACTTGCTAAGCTTGAGCAAGAGTTTGAGGGCGAGTTGTTGGTGGTTACACAAAACATAGATGATTTACATGAGCGAGCAGGCTCTCGACGTCTTTTACACATGCATGGAGAGTTATCTAAAGGGCGTTGCCCACGCTCACAGCAAACCTTCGTATTAAGAGAACCTTTTGGACCAGAACATACTTGTACTTGCTGCATACCAGCTCAAAGACTTAGGCCGCATGTTGTTTGGTTTGGTGAAATGCCTTTTGGTTTAGATAGAATTCAACATGCGCTAGATACATGCGATCTGTTTATTGCGATAGGCACATCAGGAACGGTGTACCCTGCGGCAGGCTTTGTTGATACAGCTAATCACCATGGCGCACAGACGGTTGAGATTAACCTTGTGGCTGCAGATAGGCACAGCCAATTCCAATATCATTTAGAAGGGAAAGCGAGTGAAGTGGTACCTAAACTTGTGGATGATATTCTTAGTGGCAAAATAGTGAATAACCTACTTTAGCCTTAGTGCTTGGGTGTCGTATACCAATGGGTATTAATAATGTCCTCGTAATGAGGCAAGTAAAAGGTAATTGTAGATGAAACAAGATACTGATGTTGGCGGCATTGCAATCATTATGCGTGGACTGCCGGGAAGTGGTAAAAGCTATTGGGTTGAACAATATGTAAAGTCATTACCAAAGTGTGATGATAGTGGATCGGTTAAGGTTTGCTCTACAGATGAGTTTTTTTATCTTGATGGTGAGTACCACTTTAATTCAAAACAATTATCTAAATATCATCAACTTAACTTAACGCGATTTATCCACGCAATTGCTAATAAAATACCTGTGGTTATTTGCGATAATACCAATATGGCTCTATGGGAGTTTGAGGGATATTATGCAGCAGCGAAAGCGGAAGGCTATCAAGTGCAGATCCAGCAGATTGGTGAGCCAAAGGATAAGAATCATCAGCTATTATGTGCCGACCGTAACAAGCATCGGGTACCGTTAAATAGTATTATTCGCATGGCAAAAACGTTTGAAGCCTAATGATTATAGAGGGTGTAACAGATTCTGTGTAACTGCAGTTTTAGTTAATATGTTTCACAAGTCTGTCTTCAAACTCAATAATAAA